>JBLMYG010000112.1:0-7687 GCA_050258155.1 Acidithiobacillales bacterium | reverse complement strand
ACGCCGGCGACCAGATCAAGACGAACGGCCCGGTGACCATCGAAAACACCATCGCCGTCAGCAGCTGCGGCAGCTTCGAAGGGCAGCCCTTCACGCTCAACGTCGACCCGTGCCGGGCGGGTGCCAGCGCACTCTTCCTCGTCCTCCGTGAGGGCGCCAGGGCGACGGTCACGAACAGTACCATCACCGGCGAAGGAGACGGGCTGGTCACCGGCGAATGCGACAGCCTCTACTCCTCCTGCAACGGCCAGGAGCGCGTCGTCCTGCGCAACAACATCTACATCGGCAACACCGAGTTCCTCGCTCCCGACGACCTCTCATCGTTGATCTATCAGGAGACCTTCCCGCAAGGAGAACAGTTGTGGGACGTCGACTACTCCGTGATCCGCCACGTCAAGGACGCGGCCTGCCCCGGCACGCACCACACCTGCGGCGAGGCCCCGGTGGGTCTGGTCGACGAGGGGATCGACAGCTTCGACGCTCACCTCCTGGCCACGAGCCCCGCCCGTGACGCCGGAACGCCGGTCGGAGCTCCTTCCGTCGACTTCGATGGCCACCCCCGCGACGCACGGCCCGATATCGGAGCCTACGAATATTTCTCGGACGGAGGAGGGGGCGGAGGCGACGCCTGCACGCTCGCCTGCTCCGCCTCGGCTCCCACGGCGGGCCTCGTCGGGGAGGCGCTTTCCTTCTCGGCCAGCGTCACCTCGTTCGGATGCCCGGCCGGGAGCCCGACCGTCACTTGGAGCTTCGGCGACGGGACCACGGCCTCCGGAACCGCCGTTTCCCACGCCTACGCCGCGGCCGGCACCTTCGGGTGGTCGCTCACCGCCACCTTCGCCGGCGCGTCCTGCTCGCGCTCGGGGAGCGTCACGGTCACGGCGACCTCCTCCGCGCAGCCCAATGTCTACACCGTCCCGGCCGTCTCGCATTCGCCGGGCGCGTCCGGGGCCGTCTTCCGGGCCGACGTCTTCGTGCTGAACCCTGGAAGCGCCGCCGCGAGCCTCACGCTCACCTTCGTCCCCGCGTCGGGAAGTCCTCGCGTCCACTACCTTGCCGTTCCGGCGCACAACCTCCGGGAGTTCCGCGACGTCCTCGTCTCGCTCTTCGATTTCGGAGAGGCCGACGTCCAGTTCGGAACGCTCCAGATCGCCTCCAACCTGCCTCTGGTGGTCTCCTCGAGGACTTACAACCTGACGCCCAATGGCACGCTCGGAGGCTTCCTCCCGGGCGCCACGCCTTCGGCGGCTCTCACCACCGGGGTTGTCGGTATCCTCCCTCAGCTCCGAAGAAACTTCGCTTACCGAACCAACGTGGCCGTCGTCAACCTCGGCGCCGCCCCCGCCACGGTCCGCGTGCAGCTCCGCAACGCAGAGGGCTCCCCCATCGGGACCGCCCGCCTCCTGACCGCCCCCGCTTACGGAATGGTCCAGGACAACGACATCTTCGTAAAGAGTGGCGCCGGCGACCAGCTCTACGCCTACGCCACCGTCGAGGTCGAGACGCCCGGAGCCCTCGTCTTCGCCTTCGCCTCGCTCATCGACAACATCACCAACGACCCGACCCTCATCCCCGTCGTGATCCTGGAGGAGTGATGTTCGTCGGAGCGAACCCAATTCTGCGGCCGAAGAGGAGGCGTCATGTCCATCGATAGCCGGCTAGTGGCTCGCATCATCCAGGATGCCTTGGACCGCACGCGAGGAATCCACAATCCAACCATGGTGAGGAGAGTCTGGCGTGCTTTCGAGGATCTCTATGACCGGCGTAATGACCCTACAAACCCTGCAGCCTCTGAGGATGAAAACCTCGCGGCCGCTGACCATTACATGTTCGCTCGCTATTTGGTGGGCTCGTCCACGTACAGCTATGAACAGACTTGGACCATGAACCTCGCGTACGAGCATACGAAATGGCTGGCCCAATTGCAGGCACGGGCCGGCCTCCCTGAATCGCTCGCGGAAATTCTCATGCGAAGTGACCCCACACGCCCTACCGTCCGATCTAGTCAGGAAATGATCGCCTGGGGAGCAGTCGGTGCCCGACATGGCGAGACAGACCGGATCCTGGCTGGAGGGAGACGCGTCTACATCGATTGGCCGCCGGCGTTCTTTCGCCTAGCGCAGGACTTCAACGAATACATTCATGACTAATCCTGGCAAGAGTCGCCCCGCCAACCTGCGGAAGAAGTCGTTTCACAGCACCCCGGAGGAATGACATGTTGAGAGAAACCCGCCGCATTGCCCTCCTCGCCGCCGCGGCTGCGTTCGTTCTGGCCTCCGGTCCGCTCGGGGCGCAGAACCTCGTTCGGAACGGGTCGTTCAACAGCGACGTGAGCGACTGGCCCGCGGAGGATACCTCCGCGCAAGTGAGCTGGAGCCCGCTGGATGCCAGCGGGTCGGCCTCATCCGGCTCGGCCCTGGTCGCGAATGTCTCGGCCGGTCCCTCGAACGGCATCGGCATCCATCAATGCCTGTCTGGAGCCGGGATCGTGCCGGGCGCGACCTATACGTACGGCGGAAAAGCCAGGATCGCCGCCGGGCAGGCGCGGACGGGGTTCGTGATGTTCGGACTGCGCTGGTACACCTCGGCCGACTGCAGCGGAGACGCCGAGGACCAGCCGCGCATCGACACCAGGACCCTCGATGCTTGGGTCTCGCTGCAGGACGTCAGCGTTGCGCCGGAGGGCGCCCGGAGCGTCGAGGTGCTCGCGTTTCCCTCGAAGGCGGAGGCGGGAGGGGAGCTCCACGCTCTCTTCGACGACATCTTCCTCCTGCCGCGGGTCGCGGTCCTCACGATCCCTTCATCGGCCTCCATTCACGGCGCCTCGGAGACCTTCTTCCACACGGATCTCTGGGTCATGAACCTCTCGCGGACGAACACCCAGACCGTCAGCGCACGCTACCGTTGCTTCCGGGGGCAGACCTGCAGCGCCGACTCTCGCACGATCACCCTTCCGGCGCGCGCGAGCTCCCTTCTCCGTGACGTGGTCGGAGACTTCTTTGGCTCGCCCGAGACGGCCGGCGCCATCGAGCTCTCGTACGACACGTCTCTCGGCGAGGTCGCAGCGACGAGTCGGACCTACACCCCCTCTCTCCCGGCGCCGACGGCCGGGGCTGCCGTTCCCGCCACCGGGGCGGCTGCCGCCCGGACCCGAGCCGTCTTCCTGGGGCTCGGGTCGAACGAGCGGGACCTCACCTCCGGATTCCGGACGAACGCCGGCGTCTACAACCCGAGCGGATCTCCCGTCTCCGTGACCTTCGAGCTCTTCGACGAGGACGGGGCTTCTCAGGGAACGCTGACACGGACGTGGGAGGCCAACGAGGCTTACCAGGTCAACGATATTTTCTCCGCGGTCGGCCGGGGAGACGCCGTCACCGTGAACGCCTACCTCGTCGTCACCGCGACGGCTCCTGTCTTCCCCTTCGTGACCGTCATCGACAATCAGTCCGGAGATTTCATCTGGGTGACGTCGTTCGACGACCCGTGAGGTGGGCGGCCGCGATCCGGCTCTAGTTTTCCGAGGGGTGCGCGGACGCCGGGGCCGGCGGGGTCGGCGTGGGCGTCGGGGTCGGAAGTGTGACCCGCTTCACCGGGGGCCGGGCCGTGATCTGGAACGCCGCGGGACCCATGCTCCGCGTCGCCGCGGAGTTGGCGTCCCCCAGATTCACGGCCGGAAGGGGGAGCTGCTGCGGGGACGGCTCTCCGATCGTCAGGATGTCACTGTCGCCGATCCGGAGGATCGGCTTGACCGGCGTCTGGGGCTTCGATCCGCCTTCCGGCGTCGGGTCGTCCTGGTAGGCGAAGACGTCGATCGCCTCCTTCAGGCCGACCAGCTTCGGCGTCGTCACCGACGGCCCCGAGACGACGAAGGGAACGGCGCTCTTCGCGATGACCTTGTCCTTCAGGCGGACCTCGATGAACGAGCTCGAGGCGCCCGGCGGAACGAAGAAGACGAGGCGCGCCACGTTCTCGCGGACGAACGCCACGGGCTTGTCGCCGAAGCGGAGGCTCGACCCCGGAGGGGCCGGGTACTTCACGACGACGCGGGCGTTCGTCGCGCCGATGCGCGGCTCGAAATCGAGCGTCTCCACGCCCTGGGAGAGGAGCGGAAGCGCCGCGAGGGCGGCGAGAAGGGCCGGAAAAGGTCCGCCGCGCACCACGGATTCACTCTACGCCGCGCCGGCCACGACGGCAAACGGCGTGAGACGATGGAGGCTCCTTGCAGAGCCTGCCGCTGACCCTCTTGATCGGCGCTCTCGCCGGCTTCTTCGGGGCGATCCCTCCCGGACCGCTGAACGTCAGCATCCTCCGGAAAACGCTCCACGGGCAGCGGGAGGGGGCCTTTCGGGTCGCCTTCGGGGGCGCCGCGATCGACGCGCTCATCTGCGGCGTCATCGGCCTCGGGCTCGGGTGGGTCCTCGCGGAGGTCGCCACCAATCGATGGGTTCGGGGCTTCCTCGCGCTCTTTCTCCTCGCCTACGGCCTGAAGATCCTCGTCTGGGACCTCCGCCGGGAGGAGGAGGCCCAGCGTCTCGCGGCAGCGGCGGAGGATCAGGTCTCCGGCGAGACGCCGGTCCCGCGGCGGGGGACCTCGCGTTTTCCCCTCCTGACAGGCATTCTTCAGGGGGCGGCGAACCCCGCGCTCGTCGTCAACTGGACGCTCCTGATCGGGTTTCTCGTGGGACACCGGCTCTTCGTGCCAAGCCCCCTCTCCGCCGCGGCGTTCGCTGTCGGCGTCGGAATCGGGGTCTTCGCCTGGTTCGCCCTCGTCATCCAGCTTCTCTCGGCTTTCTCGGGAAAGGCGGGGGCGTGGGTCAAGCGCTCGACGGCCCTCGCAGGAGTTCTTCTCGTCCTCTTCGGCGTCTTCTTCACGATCCGGTCGGTCGGCGGGATCCTTTCGCCGTGAGCCTGAAGTCGCGCTTCTCCCGCCTCCCCCTCTCCAGTCGGCTCGGCCTTGCGATGGTGGTCATCCTGGTCCTCGCGGCGCTCGCCGAGTCGATCGTCTACCTCCGGACGCGGAACGAGACGCTCGAGGAGGCCGACGCCTCGTACCAGGCGCTGGCGAAGGCGATCGAGCTGGCCCAGACGCAGGTGGGCGAGAAGGGGTGGAAGGACGAGCAGGTGCTCCAGGACCTGCTGAAGACGCTGGAGGCGCGGGGGCTGCGCGACATCACGGTGACCGACGAGAAGGGGCAGCCCTTCCCGTCGCCCTCGGTCGGGAAGAAGAAGCCGAGGGCGCCCCGCTCCTTCCTGATCTCCGGCGTCGTCGGGGAAGGCCCCACGAACCGGACGCTCGAGATTCCCGTCGTCGTGGCAGGAAAGTTCCTGGGCCGCATCCACCTCGACTACAACCTCGAGAACATCCGGACGCAGCTCGCCGACAACTTCCGGCGCCGCCTCTTCGCCCTCCTCGGCGTCTTCGCGCTCGGCGTCGCCTTTCTCCTCGTCCTGATCCGGAACGCGACGCAGCCGATCGAGCGGCTCGCCGACGGCGCCGAGCGCGTCGCGGCGGGGAATTTCGACGTGACGGTCCCCGTGAACCGTGAAGACGAGATCGGCCGCCTCGCGTTGGCCTTCAACAACATGACGGAGCGGCTCCGCGAGCGCCAGGTTCTCGAGGCGCGCCTCGCGGCGGCCGAGAAGCGCGCCGAGATCGGCCAGCTCGCCTCCGGCCTCGCCCACGAGATCAAGAACCCGCTCAACGCGCTCTCGCTCGGTCTCGACGTCCTGAAGCGCCGTCACCGGCCGGAGGAGACGGTCGCCGGAGGCGAATACGCCGCCCGGATCGAGGCGCTGCGCGAGGAGATCAACCGTCTCGCGGCGCTCATCAACAACTTCCTTGCCTTCGGGCGGCCCCTGACGATCACCGCGTCCCCGGTCGACGTCGCCGCCCTCGTCGACGCGACCCTCTCGGACCTCTCCGAGACGGCCGCGCAAGCCCGCGTGGTGCTCGAGCGGCAGATCTCCCAACGCCTCCCTCCCGTCTCGGCCGACCCGTCGCTCGTCAAGTCGGCCCTCTGGAACCTCGTCCAGAACGGCGTCCAGTCGATGGAAAAGGGGGGTGGCACGCTCCGCGTGTCGGCCGAGCCCGCCAGCGGCGCGGGGGGGAGCGCCGTGACGATCAGCGTCGAGGACACGGGGGCGGGCCTCGACGCCGCAGACCTTCCACGTCTCTTCGAACCCTACTTCTCCAAGCGGGAAGGGGGCGTCGGCCTCGGCCTCGCCATGGTGAAGCGGATCGTCGAGGAGCACGGCGGGCGTGTCTCCGCGTCGAACCGGACCGACGGGACGGCGGGCGCCCGGTTCACGATGACCCTGCCGGCGGCGGCCTGAAGCGGACGCCCTGCGCTAGCATCGCGGGGTGCCGGACGCCTCGGTCCTCGTCGTGGACGACGAGAAGCATCAGCGCGAGTCGCTCCAGACGCTCCTGTCGGACGAGGGGTATCGCGTGACCGTCGCCGCCGACGGCCGGGAGGCGCTCGGGAAGGCCGAGGCCGCGAGGCCGGAGGTCGTCCTGACGGACCTGAAGATGCCCGGCCTCTCCGGCATCGACGTCGTCAAGGCGCTCCAGGAGGGACCGCTCCCGCCGAAAGTGATCCTCGTCACCGCGCACGGCTCCGTCGAGAGGGCGCGCGAGGCGTACCGGCTCGGGGCGTTCGACTACATGTCCAAGCCGGTCGTCGCCGACGAGCTCCTCTTCCGCGTGGAGCGGGCCGTCGAGGCCTTTCGCCTCGCCGAGAAGGCGCTGCGCCTTGAGCGGCGACTCCGCAGCGACGGCTTCGAGGCCCTCATCGGGGAGAGCCCCGCGATGCGCGAGGTCTTCCGCCTCGTGGAGAAGATCGCCCCGACGAACTCGACGGTCCTGATCCGCGGAGATTCCGGGACCGGAAAGGAGCTGGTGGCCCGGGCCGTCCACTCCCACTCGGCACGGGCCGGGAAGCCCTTCCACGCCATCAACTGCGCGGCGATCCCCGAGAGCCTTCTCGAGACCGAGCTCTTCGGCCACGAGAAAGGGTCCTTCACGGGCGCCGAGGCGCGAAAGATCGGCCTCTTCGAGGCTTCTTCCGGATCCACCCTCTTTCTCGACGAGATCGGCGACCTCTCGCCGCCTCTTCAGGGGAAGATCCTGAGGACCCTCCAGGAGAAGGAAGTCAAGCGCGTGGGGGGAACCGAGAACATCCCCGTGGACGTCCGCGTCGTCGCCGCGACGAACCGGGACCTCGAGGCGATGATGAAGGCAGGACAGTTCCGCGAGGATCTCTTCTACCGCCTCAACGTCATCCCGATCACCCTGCCACCGCTCCGGGAGCGAGGCAGCGACATCCCGGCGCTCGTCCGGCGCTTCCTCGAGAAGGCGAACGCCGCGCACGGCACGGCGATCACGGACATCTCCCCGGAAGCCCTCCGGCTCCTCACGGCGGCCCCGTGGCCGGGGAACGTCCGGCAGCTCGAGAGCGTCGTCGAGCGGGCCGCGCTCCTCTGCGAGGGGAACGTCGTCCGCCCCGACGATCTTCCGGTGGAAGTGCGCCTTCAGACCGCGCCGGCGGCGCGGCCCTACGGCTTCATGATTCCCCAGGACGGGATCGACATCGAGGAGTTCGAGCGGCAGCTCATCGTCCAGGCCATGGAGAAATCCGGGTGGATCATCGCGAAGGCAGCGCGCCTTCTCGGCTTGACGTACCGCACC
>JBLMYG010000111.1:0-9108 GCA_050258155.1 Acidithiobacillales bacterium | reverse complement strand
GTGAGGGCCGTCCGGATGCCGACCGGGAGGCCGATGAAGCGGCAGATCCACCAGGCCTCCACGCTGTTCCACGTGTACGCCGCCGCGAAGAGGAGAAGCGCGGCGAAGAAGCGCCGCCGGGAGTGGCCGAAGTAGAGCCGGAGCCGCGCCGGCGTCCGCCGGAGCCAGCCGTCCGGCAACTCTCCCGCGCGCGTCGCGTTGTCCCCGGGGCGGATCAGGCGGCGGCCGAAAACGACGTACGCCACGGCGCCCGCCGCGAGAAGGGCGAGGAGGGCCGTCGCGGCCGCGGAGATCCCGCGGTAACCCCTCATCACGGGAAGAGGCGCCACGAGGACGACGAGGCCGAGGAGGACGATGGCGAGCTGCGCGACGGTCTGGCCGAAACGCGAGACGAGGACGGAAGCGGCGCGCACCTCGAAAGGAGGCGCGCCGCCGAGGAGCGTGGCGCGCGCCACCTCGCCGGCGACGCTCCCGGTCGGGACGAGGTAGTTGACGCCGTCCATCGCGAGCCAGAGCCTGAAGAGCGTGCGCAGCGGATAGGCCCGGCCGGCCTCTCCCTCGAAGGAGAGCCGCCACCCGGCCGCGTTCAGGAGCGGCGGGACGATGCCCAGCGCCAGGAGGAAGAGGACTCTCCAGCCGACGCGGGAGACGATTCCGAGGACGGCCCGGACGTCGAGCTTCCAGACGAGGAGGGCGAGCGCGACGAGGCCTGCGACGAGGACGAGCCGGTGGAAGAGAGGAAGGGCGAGGCGGGGTGCGGGGCGGCTCAGTTCCACGGCGCGCGGAGCGGCCCCGGGGCCTTTGCGGGAAGCCGGGCGGGCCTCAGGCCTCCTCCGTCCGCGTGGCGAGAAAGTGGAAGAACTCCACCCCTTCGCGCAGCCGGCGCTTCATCCAGTGCGGGCTCGTGACCATCTCACCCACGATCTCGGCGATCTTCCGCGGACGGAAGTAGAACCGGCGGTAGAACGTGGCCAGCGAATCGAAGATCTCCCGGCTCGAAAGGTCCGGATAGGCGATCGAGCTGACCTGAACGCCGTCGTGCCCCACGAGGTGGTTGGGAAGGAGCCAGCCCTTCTCGGTCGCCTGCCGGTAGAGTTCCGTCCCGGGATAGACGGCCGCGAGGGAGACCTGGATCGTGTGCGGGTTGATCTCGTTTGCGAACCGGATCGTCTCCTCGAGCGTCTCCTTCGTCTCTCCGGGGAGGCCGACGATGAAGGTGCCGTGGACCTTGATCCCGAGCCTGCGGCAGTTCTCCGCGAAGCGGCGGGCGATGTCGATGCGGGTCCCCTTCCGGATGTTGTTCAGGATCTTCTGGCTGCCCGTCTCGTAGCCGACGAGGAGGAGCCGGAGGCCGTTCTCCTTCAAGGTCTTCAGCGTCTCGAAGGGTACGTCGGCCTTCGCGTTGCACGACCAGGTCACCCCCATCTCCCCGAGCCGGCGGGCGATCGCCTCCGCGCGGGGGCGGTTGTCCGTGAACGTGTCGTCGTCGAAGAAGAACTCCTTCACCTGCGGGAAGAAGCTCTTCGCCCGGGCGATCTCGGCCGCGACGCTCTCCGGGCTCCGCGTCCGGTAGACATGGCCCGAGATCGTCTGCGGCCAGAGGCAGAAGGTGCAGCGCGATCGGCACCCCCGCCCCGTGTAGAAGGAGAGGTACGGGTGGAGGAGGTAGCCGATGAAGTAGTCGTCGATGACGAGGTCGCGCCTGTAGACGTCGGTGACGAAGGGGAGGCCGTCAAGGTTCTCGAGGATGGCCCGCTCGCGGTTGTGGACGATCCGTCCGCCCTCCCGGTAGCTGATCCCGTCGATCCGGGGGAAGGGCTTCCCCTCGGCCACGTCGAGGAGGGTGTAGTCGAACTCGTTCCGGGCCACGAAGTCGAGCGCCGGGGAGGCGGCGAGCGACTCGTCGGGGAGGACGGCCACGTGGGCTCCGATGAAGCCGATCATCAGCTTCGGATTCCTCGCCTTGAGCGCCTCGGCGATCTTGACGTCGGACGCGAACGACGGGGTGCTCGTGTAGAGGACCGCCAGCTCGTACTCGTCGGCCAGCGGAAGGATGTCGGCCAGCGACAGGCCGCGGGCCGGCGCGTCGACGAGCCGGCTCCCCGGGACGATGGCGGCGGGCTGCGCCAGCCAGGTGGGGTACCAGAACGAGCGGACTTCACGCCGCGCCTGGTATCGAGCCCCGGCCGCGCCGTCGAACCCGCCGAACGAGGGGGGGTTCAGAAAAAGCGTCTTCTTCATGGACGGACCCCCTCCTCGTGCAGGCGGCCGTCCGTCGAGACGCGCAGCGCGATCCGCCTCCAGAGAACCCCCTGGCCGAGATGACTGGTGCACCAGACGGTGAAGCTCAAGAGCTCGCGCAGCGGAATCCACCAGATCGCCGCAGGGCCATGGAGGCGGAACTTCCGCCGGACGACGAAGGACATCGTCGTCCGCAGGATGAGGGCGGCCGCGAGCGCGAGCCAGCCGGCGGGCGAGAAGCCGGACGCGAGAAGGACGGCGACGGCCCAGAGGAGGGGGAAGGTGACGATTGTCCCGAGATAACCGAGGGGGCGGACGGTCCGGATCGTCCGGGCCCACCGGAGCTCGTGCAGGAAGAGGGCCGCAAGCGACGGCTCGTGGAGGACATTTCGGGTGGCGGTTCCGGCCAGCTCGACCTTCAGACCCCGCCCGGCGATCCGGTTCCCGAGAAGGTAGTCGTCGGCAAGGTGATCCGTGAGCGCCTCGAAGCCGCCAATGGCGTCGAGGGCGCTCCGGCGGGCGGACATGGTCGGACCGAAGCAATACCTCAGCGGCTCGACCGCCTTCGCCACGAGGATGGACGGCAGGAACTCCTCGTTGAGGTACATCGCCCCGAGGGTCGATGGAAGGCCCTTCACCGGCTCGGCGACGGTGAGGCAGGTGGCCGCGCCGACCGCCTCGTCCTCGTAGCACGCCGCGATGGAGGAAAGTCCATCGGGCTCCACCCGGATATCGCTGTCGGCCACGACAATGATTCCGTATTTCGCCCGCCGGCAGATGGTGACGAGATTCGCGACCTTCCGGTTCGTCCCCGGTATCTCCCCGTGATTCACGAGGAGGGTGGCGTCGACCCCGGGGTAGTCCGCCATCACCTTCCGGACGATCGGCAGGGCGGGATCGTCCGGGTCACGGGCGCAGAAGACGATTTCGTACTGCGGGTAGTCCTGGACGAAATAGGACCTCAGGTTCTCCTCCAGCTCAGCGTCCACCCCGCAGACCGGCTTCGCGATGGTGACCGGCGGCCGAACCATGGACAGTGGTCCGCTTCTGCGCCGGTAGGCGGCGACCCGGAGGAGTGCGAAGGCGAGATATGCGACCGCGGCTGCGTAACCCGCAGAGGCGCCTGTTCTTACGATGGTCGGGAGATCCATGGAGCCACCGACGATACCATCGCCGGCAAGGCTCCCAGAACTCTAGAGGGCTCGCCGCGCGGTCGTGAAGCTGCGCGGCGGAGCCTGGGCCGGCAGGCTCCCGACGGGCGCGACCGCCCGCCTCGGCGAGACGTCTCCGGGCAGGAGCGGCCTCTCGACGACGACCATCTCCACCTCACGCATCTCCTTCTCTCGAGCCAGCTTCAGTCGGACTTTCTCGCCCACCTTGAGCGTCCCGATCGCCCGGGTCAGCGACGCGTCGCCCGTCACCCGCAGGCCGTTCATCTCCGTGATGACGTCCCCGCCCACGAGGACGGGCTGGCCGCTGATCATCAGGTCGAGGTCGCCGCCACGAACGCCCGCCCGCCCGGCGGGGCTTCGCGGCTCCACGACCTCCACGAGGAAACCGTCGGCGAGCGGCGCGCGAAGAAGCCCCTTGAGGTCGGCCGAGACGATCTGTCCCTGAATGCCGATCCATGGACGAACGACCCGGCCGGCGACGATGAGGTCCGTCAGGACGCCCGTTGCGAGATGGATCGGGATCGCGAAGCCGATGTTCTGCGCGTCGGGAAGGATCGATGTGGTGATCCCGACGACGGCTCCGCACCGGTTCACGAGCGGCCCTCCGGAGCTCCCCTCGTTGATGGCCGCGTCCGTCTGGATCAAGGGCTCCCGAACCGACCACGAGCCGCCCGGGAGGATCCGGTTGACCGCGGAGACGACGCCTCGCGTCAGGGTCTGGTCGAGGCCGAACGGATTGCCGATGGCGAAGACGTCCTCGCCGACGAGGAGGTGCTCGGAGTCTCCCAGCTTCGCGGCCGGCAGCGAGCCGGAGGGCGGGGGAACGATCCGGACCAGGGCGACGTCGAGGAGCGGGTCGGCGCCGACCAGTTTCGCCGGGAGGGTCGAGCCGTCATCGAGGGTCACCGTGATGATCTGCTGGCCGAAGACGACGTGCGAGTTCGTCAGGACGAGGCCGGCCGGATCGATGATGAACCCCGACCCCATCTGACGCACCATCCGGTCGAAGGAGTCGTACGGGTCGATGGAGGTGGCCGTGATCGAGACGACGGACTGCGAGACGCGCTGGAAGAGCTCCGGAGTCGTCTCCTGGCACGGTTTCGAAGGAGGAGCGGGAGCCGGCACCGTCTCGTCGGCACGCCCTCTCGGGAACCCGGCGAGGAGGAGGGAGAGGACGAGGAGAAGTGGACGGGAGGCGGCTGGGCGAAGGAGAGCCGGATGGACGGAAAAGGATTTCATCGGTGGTCCTCCGCGGGCGAGACGTTAGACGATCGGGGGGCCGGCGGGGTTGCAGGGGAGCGCGTGGGCTTCCAGCGGGCGCTGCGGCGGCCGGTCAGGTGGCCAGCGCGAGGACCGAGGCCTCCTCGGCCGAGGCGGCGGCCTCGACCGGCTTTCCGGCGGCCCGCTGGATGAAGACGTCCTGTGACGGACATCGCGGCTCGCCCTCTGCGGGCCGGCGGCGACTCCAGCTTCCGTCGGGCTGAAGGTCCCACGCGGTGCAGTTGTCGTTCTCGTAGACGTCGAGGATGGCCGTCAGCTCGGCCTTGAGGACCGGGTCGGCGACCGGGGCGATCGTCTCGACGCGGCGATCGAGGTTGCGCCGCATCCAGTCGGCCGAGCCGATCAGGACCTCCGGAGCCCCGCCGTTCTCGAAGCGGTAGATGCGGCCGTGCTCCAGGAACCGTCCCAGGACGGAGAAGACGCGAATCGTCGCGGAAAGTCCGGGTACCCCGGGGCGGAGACAGCAGAGGCCGCGCACGTTGAGGGAGATCGGCACGCCGGCCTGGCTCGCCCGGTACAGCTCGCGGATGACGATCGGGTCCTGAAGCTGGTTCATCTTGGCCCGGATCCCGCTGGGACGCCCCTCGCGGGCGTGAGCGGCCTCGCGCTGGATCAGCTCCGCGAAGCGGTCACGCATCGACTCCGGGGCGACGATCATCCGCCGGTACCTCGCAGCCTTCGTCGACCCGGTCAGCTCGTTGAAGACGGCGGCGACGTCGGCGGCCAGCTCCGGCTCGCAGCTCAGGAGGCCGAGATCCTCGTAGAGCCTGGCCGTGCCGGTGTGGTAGTTCCCTGTTCCGACATGGACGTACCGCCGGAGGCCGTCTTCTTCCTCCCGGACGACGAGGGCGAGCTTGACGTGGGTCTTGAGCCGCTCCACGCCGTACGCCACGTGGGCGCCTTCGCGCTCGAGGAGCCGGCCCCAGGCGATGTTGGGCGCCTCGTCGAAGCGGGCCGTGATCTCGACCAGAACCGCCACCTGCTTGCCGGCCCGGGCGGCGTCGGCGAGCGCGAGGACGATCGGGGAGTCGCTGGCCGTCCTGTAGATCGTCAGCTTGATCGCGAGGACCTTGGGGTCGGCGGCGGCCAGCTCGAGAAAGCGGAGGACGGAGGTGTCGAAGCTCTGGTAGGGATGGTGTACGAGAAGGTCGCCGCGACGGATCTCGGCGAAGAACCCCTCGCTGTCGCCCTTGTCGATCTGCCTGAGCCGCGGGTGAGTGACCGGGACGTGGCGCCGGTCTCTCAGGTCGGGGCGTCCATCGACCTGGAAGGAGAGGAGGTCTGACAGTCCGAGGACGCACTCCGGCGTGTCCACGTCCTGGGGTGCCGCGCCGAGCTGCCCCACGAGCCAGTCGCGCTGCGGCTGCGGCATCTCGGGGGAGACCTCGAGGCGGACGACGCCGGCGAAGCGCCGGGCCTTCAGCTCGTCGGTGACCAGGCTGATGATGCTCCCCGGGACGAGCTGCTCCAGGTCGTCCTCGTTTCCTCGCAGCTGGTCCTCCTCCTCCATGCCGCGCGTCACCCGGAAGAACGAGACGCTCTTCACCTTCTCGTGCGGCAGAAGGTGGCCGAGGTTGGCCGCGATGACCTGCTCGAGAGGTACAAACCCGCTGCCGGGCACCGGGACCCACCGTCCGCGATTCGCGGGCACCTTGATCCGGACAAACCGCTCCTGCCTTCGCACCGTCACCCGGGCGGCGAGGTTGAGGCCGAGACCGCTGATGAACGGGAAGGGGTGCTCGGCGTCCACCGCCAGCGGTGTGAGGATCGGGAGGACGGAGCACTCGAATTGGCCGTTGACGTCTTCGCGCTGCGCCGGCGAGAGATCGCGGTAGTCGAGGATGCCGAGGCCTTCCGCGGCGAGGGCCGGGCGGATCTCCTCGTTGATGACCCGGGAGAGAACCTCGATCTGGCGCCGGATCTCGGCGCGGCAGTCCCGAAGCTCCTCATCCGCGGTCCGGCCGTCGATGGCGCGATGCTCCCGTCCCGCCTTGACCTGACGCTTGAGCCCCCCGATCCGCTTCATGAAGAACTCGTCGTGGAGCATCCCCATGATGCCGGCGAACTTCACCCTCTCGAGGAGCGGGAGGGCGGGGTCCTCGACGAGCGAGAGGACGCGCCGCGCGAAGGCCAGCCAGCTCAGCTCCCGGTTGAAGAAGAGCTCCGGGGCCTCGAGGTCGTCCGGTTTTTTTCCCGTCTCGGGCACGTGCAGGCCCTCCGCCCGCCTCTTCGCGAGGAGTCCAACCCTTTCCCAGGGGGCCCCCGTGTGGGAGTCCTACTATACGGGACCAGGGGGCCCGGACCTGCCGGGTGGGAGATCCGACCCTGAGCGCGCTCGAGCGCGCCATCGCCATAGCCGGCGCGGCTCAGCGGAAGAGAGGCGGGCGGACGAGCCCGACGGGCTCGCTCAGATCCCTCACGTTCCTCCCTCGAAGCCGATGGCGACCTTCCCCCCGTCGACGATGACGGGGACGGCGCGCTCCCCCCCCGAGTGCTTCAGCATCTCGGCCAGATCCCGAGCCGAGTTCTTCGCGTTGCGGTAGTCCACAGCGTATCCCTTCGCGGCATAGGCCTCACGGGCCGCCGTGGTGTGGGGTCAGCTGTCCTTTCCGAAGATGAGAACGGTTTTCTTCGCGGCCATGGCCGGATTGTACGGGGCGTCGGGGGAGGTTGTCCTCATGCTCGCAGGCAGGCCACGACCTTTCGGGTGACCACGATATCCTTCGGGGCCGTGCGCCATTCCCGTCGGGCGCTTCGGCTGGATCCGTGAAGCGTTTGGATCAGGTCCTCCTGTTCGGAGCGGCTCTCCCTCTCATCGTCGCCATCCTCGCCGTCGCGGATGCGCGCGGCTGCTTCGGTCGCGACCGGTTCCCGACGCCTCTCCGGAAGGCGGCCGCGCTGTTGCTCCTCTTCCTCGTCCTGGCCACGACGGTCATCCTCCCCGCAGCGGGAACGGGTCTCCCGATCGACACGAGCCGCATTTCCTTCGGCGGCGTCTTCCTGGTACAGGGACTTCTGGCCGCCTTCCTCGTTCTCTGGTGGCTCCTCTCGGGGCGCCCGCCGTTCCGCGACTTTCTCGCGCTGGAGAGCCGGAGGGTACTCGCCCAGGCGGGCGCCGGCGTCTGCCTCGGCCTGGTCGGCTGGGTCCTGACGCTCGTGGTGGGAATCGCCTTCGCCCTGGTCCTCCGCGCCTTCGACCTTCCGGCGCCGCAGGCAGCGTCTCCGCTCGTCCTCTGGATCGCCCACCTGCCGGTCGCGAAGAAGCTCCTCATCGTGGTCAGCGCGATGACCGTGGAGGAGTTCCACTTCCGCGCTTTCCTCCAGAGGCGGCTGGGCGCGGTCTCCGCCTCGGTCCTCTTCCTGCTCGCCCACGCGGGTTACGGAGAGCCGTACTTCTTCGTCGGTCTCCTCGCCATCACCGTGGTCCTCGCGGCGGCCTTCCAGAGGACCGGCTCCGTCTGGGCGCCCATGCTCGCGCACGGCACCTTCAACGCCGTCCAGCTCTTCATCTTCCTGCCGGAGGCGATGAGACTCCTGCCCCTTCGGTGAGAACCTCCGGGCGCGGAGGGGCGGTCCGCCGCGCGGCGGTCGCGGGCCGGCGCGTGACGCGGACGACGTCCCCGTCGGCCTCGGCCCGCGCTTCGCCCGGCGCCGCCGCCCGGTAGAAGGCCGAGAGGAGAGCGGCGAGCGTCCGGGCGTCCCCGGGCGTCGTGAGGCGCAGGCTCCAGACGAAGCCGACCGGCCCACGGGGGCGTGCGGCCATTTCGTAGAAGAGGATCCGGTCGTCCTGCCACGACGCCGCGAGCTCGACGGCCTTCGCCGGCGCGGCTCCCTCGAGGAGCGATTTCACGGTGAAGGCGCCGAGGCGGTCGAGGTAGAGCGGGCGGGCGCCCGGCGGAAGGTCCTCTGACGACGGGAGCGCGCCGAAGGGGAGGAGCTTCCTGGGGGCGCGGAAGCGGGATGGATCGAGGATCTCCGCCGTCGTCTCGGGGGGGCGGTCATAGATCGCGTCGACCGCGGCCCAGCCGCCTTGGGCACGGCGGCGCTCCACCCAGGCGGTCCCCGCCGTGTAGGGAAAGAGGAGCTCCTTGACGAAGTAATCGGGGACGTTCTCGGCCCCCTCGAGGCCTCCGGCCGCGAGCTCGGCCATGGACGAGAGGAGCTGCTCGGTCGAGGTGAGGGCTTTGGCCTCCGGCGGGAGCTCCTCGAGAAGAACGTCCATCATGACGACGGTCGCTTCCCCTTCGAGGAAGGCCTGCAGGGCGAGAGCGCCGTCGGAGTTCTCGCGGAGCGCCTTCATCCGAAGGACGAGGCCGAGACGGCGGTCCTGCAGGGCGTGCGTCAGCTCGTGCGTCAGGAGTGCCTGCTCGAGGAGGCGGTCGGCCATGGGACCGAAGCCGGCCGCGGAGCGGGC
>JBLMYG010000110.1:0-10336 GCA_050258155.1 Acidithiobacillales bacterium | reverse complement strand
GCCTTTCTGCGGCGCGCAAAGCCGCCAGGCGCCGCTCGCTCGCCTCGTCGTACGTCTCCACGTGGCGCGCGGCGTGCCGCGCGTCCCAGCGGCAGAGCTCGTACCGGACGCCGCCGCCCGGAAGCTCATCGGCGAGGACGACCTCCCAAAGCTCGTCCTCCCAGCGGACGGCGGTGCCGGGATGCTCCGAGGACGTCGGAGTGGCCGGGCTGCGACCCCGCCATCCCTTCGGTTTCCCGCTCCAGAGAACGAGCGCCCCGTCGAGAGCGACGTCGAGACGGTCCGTCAGGACGGAGCGCGGCACGGCCGTCAACTTCCGGAGATCACTCCTCCTCGTCGAAGGGAGCCTTCTCCGACTTGGGCTTCTTCACCTCGATCGTCGTCGTGGCGCTCTTCCCACGGGCGGCGATCTCGACCGTGTACGTGCCCGGCGGGAGATACCGGGTTCTCTTCGAGAGGTAGGGGTCGGCCAGCAGCTTCTCGACGTCGGGAGGAAGGGGCTTTTCCAGGGTGGAGGCAGGCGTTTCCGGCGACGCGGAGTCTTCGCCTGCTGCCTCCGCCTCGCCCTCGGCGCTCTCTTTCTTTCCTTTCGCAGAGAATCTCCGGTCGATCTCCTCCTGGGCTTTGACCTTTTCACGCTGCCGCTTCTTCAGGTCAGCCCCGGCGACGTCGGCCTTCGCCGCGTCGGCCGTCAGGTCGTACTCGAAGACGTTCATCCCGGGACCGGAGGCCGACGCGATCTCCTTCCAGACGTTCCCCCAGGCGTCCTTCACGGTCAGCTTCGCCGGGCCTGCCGCCGCCGCCGAGCCCCACCAGGCGATCCGGACGACGGGAGGCCTCCTGGACCAGGTGATCCACGGATGCTCGTCGTAGCCGCGCCGCCGCTCCCACGTTGCGGGCTTCACGTCGAAGGCGTGGAGGTCCTCCTTCCGGACCTCTTCCGTCAGCTTTCGGAGCGGCGCGGCCTCGGCCACCCAGACGCTCCGGCCGTGCGTCCCGAGGACGATGTCCCCCTCCCGAGGCTGGACGGCGATGTCGTGCACCGGCACGTGCGGCAGACCGCCGGCCATGGCGAGCCACGTCTTTCCGGTGTCGAGCGAGGCGAAGACGCCGAGGTCGGTCCCGACATAGAGAAGGCTCCTGGCTTTGGGGTCTTCTCGAATGACGTTCACCGGCTCGGGCGGCAGGCCCCCGGCCAGCGAGGTCCAGGTCGCCCCGAAGTCGTTCGATCGCCAGACGTAAGGCGTCCATTCGTCGTTCCGGTAGCCGTTCTGCGTGACGTAGACGGTCCCCTCGTCGAAGGCGGACGCCACGACGCGCGTGACCCACCGGCCTTTCGCCAGCCCCGCGGAGACATCCTTCCAGATGACGCCGCCGTCCTTCGTCAGCCAGACCTTCCCTTCGTCCGTGCCGACCCAGATGACGCCGAAGGTCTTCGGAGACTCGGCCACACTGGTCGCCGTCCCGAACGGGACGTTCCCCTGCTCGCGACCTGCGGTCAGGTCGGCGCTGACCGGCGTGAAGCTGTCGCCCCTGTCGAAAGAGCGGAAGAGCCGGTTCGCGCCGAACCAGAGGATCTCCCGGGAGTGCGGCGATAGGAGGAAGGGCGTCACCCAGTTGTACCTGAGAGGCGGCTCCTTCAGCGCAGGCCTCGGGCGCACGCGCGCCTTCTCTCCCGTCTTCAGGTCGAGACGGAACGCGAAGCCGAACTGGTACGCCGTGTAGACCACGTTCCGGTCCTTCGGATCGATCTGGCAGCTGCCGCCGTCTCCGCCGCTGATCATCTTCCACGCGTTCGGGTCGGAGACGCCGAAGAGGTAGTCGGACGGGCCCCGCATCGTCCCGTTGTCCTGCAGTCCTCCGACGATGTTGTACGGATCGGCGTCGTCCACGGCGACCGTCGTGAACTGCCCGACCGGAATGTTCCCCACCCGCGTCCACGTCGTCCCTCCGTCGAACGACAGGTTCAGGCCACCGTCGTTTCCGAGCGCGACGTGCCGGGAGCCCTTCGGGCCGAAGGCGAGGGCGTGCTCGTCGACATGGACTCCGCGCCGGTCGATCCCGGTCCAGCTCTTCCCGCCGTCGGTGGAGCGGAGCATGGGAACGCCGCCGAAGTAGACACGGTCCGCGTCGTCGGGCTCGACCCAGATGCGGGAGAAGTAGTAGCCGTACGTGTAGAAGATCTTCTCGAGGCGCCCCTCGTAGGGCTTCTTCCAGGTGGCGCCGGCGTCGTCGGAGCGCCAGACCTCGGCGCCCTCGATCTGCGACTCGAAGAGGTCCCGGTTGGCATCCTTCACGTAGGCGAGGAGGTCGGAGATGGCGACCTTCCCGCTCTTGACGTCGCCGATCAGCGCCTTGGACTTCAGCGTCTTCGGGAAGTCGTACACCTTGAGGAAGCGCTGGACGACCTCCGGATCGAGCGCCGAAAACTGCGCAGCGGTCATCCCCTTGAGGCGCCGCGACGTCAGCTCGCCGGGGGGCGCCTCCTCGTGGGGCCCCTCGCGGGCGGGCGGCCGGGACTGGTTGTCGATGACCGCGTAGATCCGGTCGGGGCTGGCGGCCGAGACGGCCAGGCCGATCCGCCCGACGACGTCCCCCGTCGGCAACCACCCGGAGAGCCGCGTCCAGCTCTCGCCGCCGTCGGAGGATTTCCAGATCCCGCTCCCGGTGCCCGACTCCAGGAAGTCCCATGGCTTCCGGTCGCGCTCCCACGTCGCGGCGTAGAGGACCTCCGGGCGCGACGGATCCTGCACGATGTCGATGGCCCCGGTCTTCTCGTCCACGAAGAGTGTCCTGCGCCACGTCGCGCCGCCGTCCGTCGTCTTGTAGACGCCGCGCTCGCCGCCGAACGTGTAGAGCGGCCCGGCGGCGGCGACCCAGACGGTGTCAGGACTCTTCGCATCGACGACGATCCTCCCGATGTGGTGGCTGTCGGGGAGACCCGTGTTCCTCCACGTCTTCCCTCCGTCCACCGACCTGAAGACGCCCGTTCCGGCGTACGAGGAGCGGCTGGCGTTCGCCTCCCCCGTCCCGACCCAGAGGACCTTCCCTTCGGCATCGCCGGCCGCGATGGCGCCGATCGTCATGGCCGATTCGCGGTCGAAGAGAGGCGTCCAGCTGCCGCCCCGGTTCTCCGTGCGAAAGAGGCCCCCTGAGGCGAACGCGACGAGGAGCGTGTCGGGCCTCGCCGCCGGCGCGACGATGTCGACGATCCGGCCTCCCTGGATCTCGGGGCCGACGTTCCGGAACCGGATCGCCGCGAGCGGGGAGGCTTTCTCCATCTCGACGCGCCACGCGTACCCCTTCAGCCTCTCTGCCCCCGGCATCGGCGCGGCGGCGGGATGGAATTTCGCCAGCTGATCCGCCTTCGAGAGCGCGGGCTCGGCCTTCGAAGCCTCGTCGGCGGGCGCCCTGCCGGCCCTCTTCGCCCCTCCGCCGCTCCCTTCTTCCGCCCGGGCGCGGCCGGGCGTGGTGAGAAGGAGGGCGGTGAAGAGAGCGAAGACGGGGACAGCATACGGAACGATTCTCTTCATCTCGGAAACCTCTTGGAGTCGATGTTAGCGCCGCGTGGCGCCGCCGGAATGCCGTCCCGGCCCTCACCTGTCGTATAACGATGCCGATGAAGCTCGTGACGTTCCGACCCACGGGGAGCGACGCCTCGGGGTCCGGCATTTTGTCCCGGAAGCCCCGGCTCGGCGTCGTCCTCGACAGCGGCCGGATCCTCGACCTCGCCAAGGCCGACGGCCAGCACTCGGGCCTCACGATGCTGGACCTGATCCGCGACCAGGACGCCCGAATGCCCCGGATCAGAAGCCTCCTCGCCCTTGCCGCCGAGCTCTCGTCCGTGGCGCTTCACGACCCCCGGCGCGTCCAGATCCTGGCGCCGCTCCCGCGCCCCGTCTCTCTCCGGGACGGTTATGCCTTCCGGAGGCACGTCGAGGCTGCCCGGCGGAACCGGGGCCTCCCGATGATTCCCGAGTTCGACCATTTCCCGGTCTTCTACTTCTCGAATGCTCTCTCGGTCATCGGGCCGGGGGAGCTGCGCGTGGGGCGCCGCCGCCTCGAGCGCCTCGACTTCGAGCTGGAGGCGTTCTGCGTCGTCGGCCGGACGGTCACGAACCCGTCGGTCGGGGAGGCGGACGAGGCCATCTTCGGCTACGGCGTCCTGAACGACTTCTCGGCCCGCGCCCTCCAGGCCGAGGAGATGAAGCTGAACCTCGGCCCGGCCAAGGGGAAGGACTTCGCCACCGCCATGGGCCCATGGCTCGTGACGAAGGACGAGCTCGCCGCGGCAGGGCGGATCGTCCCGACGCCGAAGGGGAACCTCGTCCGGGGGACGATGACGGCGGACGTGAACGGCGTGGAGGTGAGCCGCGGCGAGCTGTCCGACATGCACTGGACCTTCGCCCAGATCCTCCAGCGCGCCGCGGACGGCGTGACCGTGGAGCCGGGGGAGGTGATCGGCTCGGGGACCGTGGGCACCGGCTGCTTCCTCGAGCTGAACGGCTCGAAGGCGACCCAGGACCGCTGGCTCGCGCCGGGCGACTCCGTCAGCCTCACGATCGATGGGCTCGGCACCCTGACCAACGAGGTCGTGGAGGACCCCGCACGATGATCGAGGATCTCCGCGCCCTCTACGACTACAACGCCTGGGCGAACGAACGTCTGGTTCGGACCCTCCGGGAGCTGCCGGAGGCCGACTACGTCCGCGAGATGGGCGGGGGCTGGCCCTCGGTCCGCGCCACCTTCGTCCACATCGCCGGCGCGACCGACGCCTGGGCCGAGCGCTTCGCCGGCAAGGACGTCCTCGTCCTCCCGAAGGAGAGCGACCTGCCGAAGCTGGCGGACGCCGTCGCCCTCCTCACGCGGGCGGAGGAGAAGCACCGCGCGCACCTCGCCACCCTCACGCCCGAGAGGCTCGGCCGCCCCTTCACCTGGACGAACCTCTCCGGCCAGGTGAGGACGGCTCCCTTCGGGATCGTCGTCCGACACGTCGTCAACCACCAGACGTACCACCGCGGCCAGGTCGCCTCCATGGTAAGGCGCCTCGGCGTCAAGCCGACCTCGACCGACATGGTCGTCTGGGGGATCGAGACTCAGAGGTCATCACCGGGAACGAGGTAACTGGGGGACCACTGAGGCTAGGAGGCTAGGGGTCAAGGAGGCTAGGGGTCAGGTCTCAATTTTCTATTCTGGAACACCGCGGGCCGGCCGCGGCGGCTCCCCTCAGGCCATCTCGGGGATGTCGGCGCGCTCCTCGGCCTCGGCGTACATCCGGTCGATCACGTCCTTGTAGTTCTCGTCGACGACGCGGCGCTTCACCTTGAGGGTGGGGGTCAGCTCGCCGCGGTCCTGCCTGAAGTCCTCCGTCAGGAGGGAAAAGGCCCGGATCTGGCGCTCGTGAGGCTCGTCGCCGTTCACGATGTCGATCGTCTGTCGGAACAGGGAGCGCACCTTCGCGTGCTCCAGAAGCTGCGCCCGGCTCTCCCAGCTCAGCCCGTTTTCGTGGGCCCACGCCTCCAAGCGGTCGAAGTTCGGAACGATCAGGACCGACAGGAACTTCCGCCGGTTGCCGATCAGGACCGCCGACGAGACGTAGCGGACGGACCTGAGCGCCGCCTCGATAGGGGCCGGAGCGACGTTCTTCCCGTACGCTGTGACCAGGATCTCCTTCTTCCGGTCGGTCAGCGTCAGGTAGCCCTCGACGTCGAATCTCCCGACGTCCCCGGTCTTCAGCCATCCGTCCTCGAAGACCGACTCCGTCTCCTCGGGCTTTCGCCAGTACCCCCCCGACATGACGCAAGGGCCCCTTGCCAGCACCTCGCCGTCCGGCGCGATGCGGAGGGTGACGCCCGGGATGGCGCGCCCCACCGTCCCGAGCCGCCACTCGCCCGGGCGATTGCAGGTGAGGACGGGGCTCGTCTCCGTCAGGCCGTATCCCTCGTAGACCTTGACGCCCGCCGACCAGAAGAACTCCGCCACCTCGGGGGCGAGGGGGGCGCCGCCCGAGATGGCGAAGCGGAAGCAGCCGCCGAGCCGGGCCCGGATCTTCGAGAAGACCAGGCGGTCGGCGATCCACGCCCGGGCACGGAGAAAGGCGCCCGGCGTCTCGCCCCGCTCCTCGCAGGCGAGCCGGTCCCGCCCCGTCCGGACGCCCCACGCGAAGATCTTCCGGCGGGCGAGCGGGGCCCGCTCCACCGCGGACTGGACGCGGGCCAGCATCTTTTCGTAGACGCGGGGAACGGCGGCGAAGCAGTGGGGCCTCACCTCCTGGAAGTTCTCGGCGAGCCTGTCGATCGACTCGGCGTAGGCGATCGTCGCGGCCCGCGAGAAGAAGAGGTAGTCGACCATCCTCTCGAAGACGTGCGCCAGCGGCAGGAACGAGAGGGCGACGTCGCCCGCCGTGACGTCGAAGAGGGTCGAGCAGGTTTCGACGTTCGAGACGATGTTCTGGTGCGACAGGACCGCGCCCTTCGGCTCCCCCGTCGTCCCGGAGGTGTAGATCATCGTGGCCCAGTCGCTCCCTTCGAGGGCGTCGACGCGCTCGTCGAAGGTCTGCGGGTCGACGGCGAGGAGGCCGAGCCCTCTCTTCACGACCTCGGCGAAAGGCGTCGCCTTGCCGGCGCTCCACGGCGCCGGCTCCATGACGATGATCTGCTCCACGTCCCGGCAGCGCTGCCGGACGTCGAGAACCTTCTGCAGCTCGACGGCGTTCGAGGCGATGACGACCTTCGCCATCGAGTCGCGGAGGATGACCTCCACCTGAGGGGCGAGGTACGTCGTGTAGATCGGCACCGTCAGGCCTCCGAGGGCCAGCGTCGCGAAGTCGGCCGCGGCCCATTCGGGCCGGTTCTCCGAGAGGATCGCGACCCGGTCGTGCCGGTCCACGCCGAGGAGGGCCAGTCCGAGCGCCAGCGCCTTGGTCGTCTCGTCGAACGCCCCGGCGGAGACCTCCCGCCACGTCCCCTCGACCTTGTGGAGAAGGAGGTTCGCCTTCCCGCTCCGAGTGGCGAAACGGAAATAGTCGAGAAGGGTTCGGGCCCCGAGCGCTTCGGTCACGTTGCCGTCGAGATTATGGATGATTCGCCGGCCGGCTCACCTCGCATGCTGGGCCGCTGCCAGCTTCGCGACCTGGGCGTCCGACAGCGGCTCACCGTAGCCGGCGTACTGGAGGAGCGGCTCGGCCGGGTTCTCGATCACGCTCCACTTGCCGTCGCGGAAATCCTGGAAAACGAGATCGTATTTCGCGCCGGCCGCCACCGGAATCACCCCCCGCGCCTGCTGCACGGCGCCCCCGTCGAGCCAGAGGAGCTTCACATGCTTCGACCGGGCCGCGAGCGCCTCGTCCGTGGCGTGGCACGCCTCGCACGGCCGCCCGCTCCTCGTCACGGAGTGGCTGAACTGCGGCGCGAACATCAGGAAGGTCTTCTTTTCCCCCACGACGAACGTCTGCATGTTCGCGGAGGTCACCTTCCCCCCGGAGTTCATCAGGAAGAGCCAGCCGGAGACGGGGACCGCCACGCGCTGGCCCGTCCTGAGGAGCGTCTCGAAATGGCAGTTCGTGCAGCTGACGACCTGGCGAACGTGACACGCCTTGCAGTCCAGCTTCCCGCCGTGGACCGTGTGTGCGACGCTCTTCCCGACCTTCGCGTGGCACGTCTCGCATTTCGGGGAGAGTGCACCGGCCTCCTTCATGGAGGCGTACTCGGTCCCGTCGCCGTGAACGTCACGCCCGGTGTGGCAGTCCATGCACTGCAGACCCTTCGAGACGTGGACGTCCTCGTGGCCCTGGGCCTTGTCCGCCTTCATCACGGCGGCCTCGCGGCCGTGGCATTTCAGGCACATGGCCTGGTCCCGGGCCGCCTTCGTGGAGTAGGCTGGCTTCCCCTCCACGACCGTCCGGTGGCAGCTGTCGCACGACGCGACATGACAGTTCTTGCAGCCGAGCCGGGAGTACGGCACGCCCGTGAGGATTTCCAGGCCCCCGTTCTTCCTGTCGTACCAGAAGCCCATGCCACGGGACGTGTGATGAAGGCTCGAATCGAAGAGGTCGGCCTGCTCGTCCGGCTGCTGAGGACCGGCGGCTCCCGCAGGAGCTGCCAGCGCGAGGACGAAGGCGAGGCACGCACCGAGGCTCGTCTTCATGACGGCCCTCCTTTCCGGAGATGACGCCGTCTCCCCCCTTACAGACGGTGGATCTGCCGTCGAGTCTAGTGCATCGGCCGGGCGCCCGGATCAGAGCGGGGTCAGGGTCACCGAGAAGATGTCGGGGTTCCCCGCCTCGATCCGCCGGAGGAGATCCTCGTCCGGGGCCCGGTTGACCTGGATCCGGGCACAGGCGGCCTCGGCCCCCTCGAACACGATGTTCTCCGTCTGCTCCACGTTGAGGCCGGCCTCCTTCAGCTCCGCGAAGATGTGCGCGAGGACGCCGACGCGGTCACGGTGGCGGATCGAGAGGAGGTGCGTGGCCGGTGTCCGGTCGGAGAGGTTCACCGCGTTCGGCACGTCCCCCGTCGAGAGGAAGGTCTCGACGATCCGGACCGTCTCGGCCGCGATGGCGTTCTGAGCCTGCTCGGTGGAGGCTCCGACGTGGTGCGTGCCGATGACGCCGGGGCTCTTCACGACCGGGTCCTCGAAGCGGCCCGTGGCGGCGGACGGCTCCTTCTCGAAGACGTCGAGCGCCGCCCGCAGACCCTTCCCGCCGATCGCCGCTTCGAGGTCCGCCTGCCGGACGATTTCGCCCCGGCTGGTGTTGACGAAGTAGGCCCCCGGCTTCATCGCCGAGAAGAACGCCGCCCCGAGGAGCCCCTTCGTCTCCTTCGTGAGCGCGAGATGGACCGTCACGGCGTCGCTCGAGCGGGCCAGCTCCTCCAGCGTCGCGGCGCGCGCGACCCCGAGGCGAGCGGCCGCATAGACGTCGAGGGAGCGGCTCCAGCCGACGACCTCCATCCCGAAGGCCTTCGCCCGGGTGGCGACCTCGCGCCCGATGGAGCCGAGGCCGACGACGCCGAGCGTCCTCCCTGCGAGCCCGCGCGCCTTCCCGTATTCCGCCTTGTTCCAGACGCCGGCCTTCAGGTCGGCCGTCTGCTCGGGGATCCGGCGGTCGAGCGCGAGGAGGAGCCCCATCGCCAGCTCGGCCACCGCGATCGAGTTCTTCCCGGGGCAGTTGGAGACGGCGATGGCGCGGGCCGATGCTGCCGGGAGGTCGATCGTGTTGACCCCCGCGCCGGCGCGGACGATGAGGGAGAGGCTCGTGGCCTTCTCGATCTCACGGGCCGTCACTCTCGTCGAGCGGACGACGAGCACTTCGGCGCCCGATTCGCGCAGCTTCTCGCCGAGCGCGTCCCCCTCCAGCTTCGGGTCGTAGAGGACCTCGCACCCGAGCGCCTTCAGCCCTTCGAGGCCTGCCGCCTCGAACTTGTCCGCCACCAGGACTCTCATCGCTCCCCCCCTAAAAACGATGAACGAAGAGGCCTGACCTCAGCTTCGGCTCGAACCAGGTCGACTTGGGGGGCATGATCTCCCCCGCGTCGGCGATGGCCATCAGGTCGGTGACCGTCGTCGGGTACATGGAGAAGGCGACCGCGGCGCGGCCCGAGGCGACCCGGCTCTCCAGCTCGGCCGTCCCCCGGATGCCGCCGACGAAATCGATCCGCTTGTCGGTCCGCTGGTCGGCGATGCCCAGGATCGGGGACAGGAGACGCCTCTCGAGAACCGAGACGTCGAGCGATCCGATCGGATCGGATGCGTCCACCGGGGCGATCGGCTCCAGGCGGTGCCAGGCCCCGCTGAAGAACATCCGGATGTCACCCTTTCCGGCCGGCTCGGGCCCTGCACCGTGACGGATCCGGAAGGCCTCCGAGACGGCGGCCAGGAACTCACCGGGCGAACGGCCGCCCAGGTCCTTCACGACGCGGTTGTACGGGAGGATCGCCAGCTCCCGGTCGGGGAAGATCGTGGCCGGAAACCAGTTCACGGGGTGGTCGGGCGGGAGCGCCGAATCCTTCTGCCGCAAGGCTTCCCGGGCGCGCGAGGCCGAGGCCGACCGGTGGTGGCCGTCGGCGACGTAGAGGAGCGGCACCGCGGCGAAGGCCTCGACGAAAAAGGCGTCCTCGCCCGGCGGGACAATCCAGAGCGTGTGCCTCACGCCATCGGGAGCCGTAAAGTCGAACTCGAATCGCCGCGCCGTCACCGCGCGCACTTTCTCGTCGATCACGGCGACCGACCGGTAGGTGAGGAAGACGGGCTCGGCGTGGGCCGACTGCGTCAGGATGTGCCGGACCCTGTCGTTCTCCTTGTCGGGGCGGGTCTTCTCGTGTTTCTTGATGACATCCCG
>JBLMYG010000109.1:0-14343 GCA_050258155.1 Acidithiobacillales bacterium | reverse complement strand
CATACGCTCCGCCGGGGAGGACGACATAGACGTCGATCTCCTGCCAGTTCTTCGCCGACGGCACCGTCCGCCTCCCGTCCTCGCGGTTGACGCCGGCGGCCGCCCAGAGGAGGTCCGAGAGCGCCTGAGGCGCGAGCGGCGCCGGCGAGAACTCGCGCGACGACCTGCGCGCTTTCAGCGCCGAGACGAGCGTGGCCGGCGCATCGAGCTTCGGCCTCGGCAGCTCGAGCGGCGGGGGAAGCTCGGCGGAGATTGCAGCGGCGGACGTGAGCGAAAGGAGAAGGACGACGACGCCAGCGAGTTGGCTGGCTTTGCAGAGGTTCATGGGCACTCCTTCCGGCCGTGCCCCCAGTCGCGGCACGCGATCCACGTTCAGTCTATGCCGCCCGCCGCCGTCGTGCCCGGGGACGAGAACCTCGCTTGATCAGGTCGCCGGCCCACCGCCGCGCGGCGGACCGCCGGCGTCCGGAACCGCAGGCGAAGGCGGCTCCTCACCCGTGCCCGCCTCGGCCTCGGCAGCCTTCTCGCGCCGCCTCTTCAGGGCCGCGAGGATCGCCAGGAGGGAGATGCCGAACCAGAGGACCGCGGTCGAGGTCAGGACCGGGAGCCACCGCTTGAGAAGCGTCTGCCGGGCCCAGAACGCCTCGCCCACCTCGAGGAGGGTGGCCCCGGTCACCTGCCGGAGCGCCTCGTCGAAGCCGACGCCTCGCGCCACGCGGGAGAGAAGCGCGCGCGGAAGGCCCACGCCGTACCGGTCGAGGAGGTCTTGGACGAGGGCGCCCGAGAGGGCGTAAGCGCGCTCCACGTCGGAACGGTCCCCGTCGAAGAGGTCGTCGAGCCGCCAGAGCGGGACCTTCTCCGCGAAGAGGAGCGAGAGAGCGAACTGCGTCTCGTCCCGGAGCCTCCACGAGCGCCCCGCCAGCATGGCGAGCCCCTCGTTGAACCAGCGCGGGATCTTCCGGCCGGCGCTGGCCCGGTAGATCAGGACGTGGGCCACCTCGTGCGCGAGGACCTCCTCGAGAGCTCCGTCGGGGTACGACGGGGTCCGCTCCGGAAGGAGGACGACGACGTTCGACACGCCGTCCGTGTACCCCGAGACCCAGGAAGGGACCTCCCTGGCGAGCGGGGAGGACTCCGGGGCGAGGACGACCCGGATCGGCGGGCCCGGCTCGTCGATTCCGACGAGATCCATCACCCGTTCCACCCATCCATGCCTGTCGGCGAGGTGGCTCGCGGAGGCCGGAAGATTGGGCGGACCTTCGACGACGAGCCGGACCGGCTCGAAAGCGTCAGTGCTTCCGTCAAGAAGCACGGGAAGCAGCGCGAGAAGAAGGGCCCGGCGGGTCACGGCGGGGACCCCGGCCGGACACGGTGGGCCGAGCGAGGCGGGAAGATCCGGCTCACCCCATAATCGGCCATTGGACCGGGGCGGCACGTCCGGCCCAGCCCGGAAACTTCCTGAGCCGCTTCGACCGGGGTCATCGCGATGAACAGTACGCCGAGTCCGAAACGGGGAGCAGAAACCGATCCTCATCCGGCCGTCGTCGAGCCGGGGAGCGTGTGCCGCCCGCGCCGAGCCCGTCCCGCCGTTCTCGCTCTCGCAGCCGCCCTCGCTCTTCCGGGCCCGGGAGGCGCGCGGGCCGAGGAGCCGCCGCAGGCTCCGGTCGTCGTCACGCTCTCGGAAGCGCTCCAGGCCACGGCGGCGCAGTCGCAGGCGGCGGTGGCGGCCGGCCTCGACGTCCGCGCGGCCGAGGAGCAGACGGTGCGCGCGAAGGCGTCCTACTGGCCGGTTCTCTCGGCTTCCGGGAACTGGCAGGGCCGGGACAACCCGATCGTGGCGATCTTCGGAACGTTCGAGGTGCCGACGACCAACAAGAACTTCTTCACGGCCGAGGCCGACGTGACCGAGCTGCTCTGGGACGGCGGGCGGCGGTCGGCCGCGCTCGCGATCTCGCGCGGCAGCGAGGCGGCCACCTCGCTGAAGGGAAAAGCCGACGTGCAGGCGGCCCAGCTTCGAGGGCTCGGCGCGTACCTGAGGGTTCTCCTCCTCAAGGCGCAGCAGCGGGTCGTGGACCAGCGGATCGCCAGCCTCGAGGAGCACCTCCGCGTGGCGCAGGACCTCTACGATCAGGGGCTCGTGGCCCGAAACGACCTTCTCGGCACCGAGGTCCGCCTCCGGGTGGTCAAGGATCAGATCACGGAGATCGGGAACGGGATCGCCGTGGCGACGCAGACGCTGGGCCGGCTGATGGGGCGGCCGGCCGACGAGACGCTGACGCTTCCCGAGGCGCTCTCCTCGCCCCCGCCGCTCCCCGACACCTTGGAGGGGCTGAAGCGGCGTACGGCCGAGAGCAACCCCCGGCTCGAGGCGCTGCGGGCGAGCCTCGGGGTGAATCAGAGCACGGTGAAAGCGCGGAAGGGGGAAAGCTGGCCGAGCTTCTACGCCCAGTACGCGCACACTTACCAGGAGAACGATTTCCTCTCCTTCCCGAACGCGAACGTCTTCTACGTCGGCCTCTCGTGGCAGGTCTGGGAGAACGGCTCGCGGAGGGCCGCTGTCCGGCAGGCGGAGATCGCCTCCCGGAAGACGGAGAGCGAGATCGGAGACCTGGCGCGGAACCTCGACACCGAGGTGGACCAGGCGTGGCGCGACTTCGCGCAGGCGCAGCGCGAGGCCGAGACGGCCCGGAAAAACGTGGACGCGGCCAAGGAGAACCTCCGGATCGAGGAGGACCAGTACAAGGCCGGCCTCGTCCGGACGCTCGACGTCCTCGACGCCGAGGCGACCCTGGCGGAGAGCCGCTTCTCCCTCGTGAACCAGCACTACACCGCGTATCTGAAGGAGGGAATCCTCGCCGCGGCCGCGGGCCTCGACCTCCCGACGGTCTTCGCCGGCGCCGCCCCCGCCGACGAGGGGCGCTGACATGTCGCGAAGGTGGATCAGCCTCGCCGCCATCCTCGTCGTCGTCCTCGCCATCGCCTTCATCCTGTGGCGGACCTGGAAGCACTCCGAGGTCCACCCGAACACGGAGGACGCCTACGTCTCCGGCGACGTCTTTTCCGTCTCCTCCCGAATTCCGGGGACCCTTCTTTCGGTTTCCGTCGTCGAGAACCAGCAGATCCGGGTGGGAGAGGTCATCGCGACCCTCGACCCGCGCGATGCCGACGTACAGGTGGAGCACGCGGAGACGGCCCTTTCCGAGGCGCGGGCCACCCTCGCGACCCGCAAGGCCGACATCGAGGAGAAGCGGGCCAAGTCGGCCGCCAATGCAAGCCGGCTCGACCTGGCGCGGACGAACCTGGCCCGCTACGCGGAGCTGATCAAGAAGAACTCGGTGCCCCGGGCCCGGTACGACGACGCGGTCGCCGCCGAGTCGGTGGCGGCCGCCGACCTCGAGGCGTCCAGGAAGTCGCTCGCGGCGAAGGAGGCCGAGCTCGGCGTGGCGGAGCAGAAGGTCCGGGTCCAGGAGGTGCACCTCAGGAACGCCCGGCTGAACCGCTCCTACTGCACGATCACGGCGATCGTGGACGGCACCGTCAGCAAGCTGACCGCGACGGAGGGGCAGGTGGTGGCGCCGGGGCAGCCGCTCTGCGCCGTCGTCCCCCTCTCCGGCACCCACATCTGGGTGGAAGCCAACTTCAAGGAGACCGAGCTGAAGCGGATCCGGGTCGGCCAGCCCGTCACGTTCCGGACCGATCTGAACCCCGACCGCGTCTACAAAGGGCGGGTCGAGGGGATCAGCGCGGGGACCGGCGCAGCCTTCGCCCTCCTCCCGGCGGAGAACGCCACGGGGAACTGGGTCAAGATCGTCCAGCGGCTGCCCGTCAGGGTCGCCATCGACCCGGCCACCAACAAGGACGCGTCTCTCCGCCTCGGCCTCTCGGTCCACGTGGAGGTCGACACGCTGGCGAGCCCTCCGGAGACGCCCGTCGCCGCGCCCGCGTCGACGGCGGCCTCGCCCGGCTGAGGTAGCGGCACGACGCGATGGCCGAGTACGCGAAGGGAACGGCCCGGTACCTCATCGCCTTCACCTCCATGCTCGGGACCCTCATGGAGGTCGTGGACACCTCCGTGGCGAACGTGTCGCTCCCTCACATGCAGGGGACCTTTTCGGCCAGCGTGGACGAGATCACGTGGGTCATCACGTCGTACCTCGTCGCCAACGCCGTCATCCTGCCGATCACCGGCTGGCTGGCGAACTATTTCGGCCGAAGGCGCTTCTACCTGACGTGCCTCGGCGTCTTCACCCTGGCGTCTCTCGGCTCCGGGGCCGCCCCGTCCCTCACCTTCCTCGTCGTCATGCGGGTCATCCAGGGATTCGCCGGAGGGGCGATGGTGCCGATGTCGCAGGCGATCCTGCTGGAGGCCTTCCCCCCGGCGGAGCGCGGCAAGGCGATGGCGATGTTCGGGGTGGGCGTCGTCTTCGGCCCGATCATCGGGCCGACGCTGGGGGGCTGGATCACCGACAACTGGGGCTGGCCGTGGGTCTTCTACATCAACATCCCGGTCGGCATCCTAGGGATCGTCCTCGGCCTGATGCACATCAAGGACCCGTCGCACCTGAAGCGCCCCGAGGGACGAGTCGACTTCATGAGCTTCGTCTTCATCTGCATCGGGCTCGGCAGCCTCGAGGTGGTCCTGAACAGGGGTGAGCGGTACGACTGGTTCGAGAGCCGCTTCATCAGCCTCTTCGCCCTCGCGGCGGCGACGGGGATCGCCCTCTTCGTCTGGCGCTCGTTCACGGCCGAAAGGCCGCTCGTCGACCTTCACGTCTTTGGCGACCGGGCCTTCGCCTCGGGGACCGTCCTGATGTTTCTCCTCGGCTTCGGCCTGTACGGAGCGTTCACCATGCTCCCCCTCTTCGTACAGACGATGCTCGGCTACACGGCCACGTGGGCGGGCCTCGTCCTCTCCCCCGGGGGGATCGCCTCGCTCTTCGCCATGATCATCGTGGCGAACCTGATCGGCAGGGTCGACACGCGGCTTCTCGTTCTCGTCGGGGCCCTCCTCAACCTCTACGCCCTCTGGCTCCTCCGCGGCGTCGACCTCTCCGTCGACTTCAGGTACGTCATGTTCTCGCGGCTCGTGCAGGGGTTCGGCCTCGGGTTCCTCTTCGTCCCGATCTCGACGGCGGCCTTCTCTCACCTCGCCCCGGAGAAAATGGGCCAGGCGACCGGCCTCTTCAACCTTCTCAGGAACGAAGGGGGCTCGATCGGCATCGCGCTCTCCGCCACGATCCTCGCCCGGCACTCGCAGGCCCACCACGCGCGCCTCGGCGAGCACATCTCGACCTACATCCCCGCCGTGCAGGATCGCCTCGCGGCCTCCGCGCGCGGGCTCTTCGCCGTTTCGGGCCTCGACCCGGAGAGCGCCCGGGAGCTGTCCCTGGGCCTGATCGAAGGGAGCCTGACGCGGCAGGCGGTCGCGAAGGCCTACGTGGACGTCTTCTGGATGCTGATGTTCGCCTTCGTCGTCTTCCTGCCGTTCATCCTGATGCTCGCGCCGGGAATCCGGAAGGGAGCCGCCTCCGGCCACTGAGCGCGAGCGTCCCGCGCTACGATCCCTCGAGCCGTGACCGGTCCGGAACCCATCAAGCTGCTCGCGTCGCTCCCCCTGTTCGCCGGCCTGACGGAGCTGGACCGGAAGGCCCTGGGTCCGCTCTGCCGCATCTCTGTCTACGCGAAGGGCGAGACGATCTTCTCCGAGGGAGACCCCGCGAAGGAGCTCTCCTTCATCGTCCTCGGCCGCGTGAAGGTGGTGAAAGCGGGCCCCCGGCGCGACCTGATTGTCGGGCTGCTCGGCCCGGGCGAGCCCGTAGGGATCGTCGCTGCCTTCGAGGGAAGGCCCTACCCCGCCAGCGCCGTGGCGCTCGAGCCCTCCACCGTCATCCACGTCCCCGAGAGGGAGTTCTTCGACTGCCTCGGATCCCGGCCCGGCCTCGTCCGGCGGCTCTTCCAGGGGCTGATGCTGCGGCAGCTGGAGCTGACGAGGCGCCTGACCGACCTGACCGGACACGTCGACGCCCGGATCGCGCGCCTCTTCCTGACGCTGGCGGAGAAGGCCGGGCGGCCGGAGGGCTCGGGCGTCTTCGTCGGCATCGCCCTGACGCGTCAGGAGATCGCCGACCTCGCCGCGACCACGATCGAGACCGCCATCCGGATCATGAGCCGCTGGGGGAAGGAAGGAGTCGTCCTGACGCGCGAGGACGGATTCCTGATCAGGGACGCCGAGGCCCTGAAGCGAAGCGCCGGAGCGCGGTAGCCCTTAGCAGTCGCCACGGCGCCCGGCTTTTCTGCCTCTACTTCACGTCGCAGGCGCACCAGGCGTAAGAGTCCTTCGGGTCGTTGAAGGCGAGAAACCTCGCCGTCTCGCCGAGATGGTCGAGAACGGCCCGGACGGCCGGGGGCGGCACGGGGGGCTCGGGATCGGAGCCAGCGAGTCCCAGCGCCCGGGACAGCCGAGCTTTCGCGTCCAGGAGGTATTCGAGGAGCATCTCGTGAAAGCTCTTCTCCTTCTCGACGTACCAGACGCGGTACTTCCCCTCGGGAAGCCTGGCCATATTCGCCGCGGAGGCGACAGCGTCGGAAAGGCCGCCCAGCTTGTCGACGAGCTTCAGCTGGTACGCGGCGGCGCCGCTCCAGACGCGCCCGCGGGCGATCCGGTCGACGTCGGCGACGGGCAACTTCCGCGCCTCCGCCACACGCGCCAGGAAATCCTGGTAGCCGCGGTCGATGGTGAGCTGGATCATCCGCCCCACGTCCGGGTCGAGAGCCCGATCGGGGCGGAGGGCCCCGGAGAGCCACGTCGTCCCGACGCCGTCCACGCGCATCCCGAGGTATTTCGCGAGCGGCTTCTCGACCGTAGGGAACATTCCGAAGATGCCGATGGAGCCGGTGATCGTGTCGGGGCTGGCCCAGATCTCGTCGCTGGCCGTCGAGATCCAGTAGCCGCCGGAGGCAGCGACGCTCCCCATGGAGACGACGACCGGCTTCTTGTCGACGGAGCGGGCCAGGGCGAGCTCGCGGTAGATCACCTCCGACGCGAAGGCGCTCCCTCCGGGGCTGTCGACACGGAGGACGATGGCCTTCACCTTGTCATCCTGGCGGGCCGTCCGGACGAGGGCCGCCGTCGAGTCGCCGCCGATCGTCCCGGGCGGCTGCTTGCCGTCGAGAATGTCGCCCACGGCGACGATGATGGCGACGGCGTCGCCGCTCCCCTTCTTCCCGGTCCGGTCGCCTCCTTTGTACTCGAGGTAGTCGTCGACCGAGACCTGCTTGAAGGTCTTCCCCTCCTTCTGCTCCCCGACGAGCCCGATCATCCGCTTCCTGACCTCGTCGCGGTAGCCGATCCGATCGACCAGCTTCGCCTCCAGCGCCATCTTCGCGGCGTCACCCTTCGCCGCCTCGAGCCGTCCGGGCATCTGGTCGACGTAGGCGCGGAGGTCGTCCTCGGTGAGCTTCCGCCCGGCAGCACCGTCCTTCAGCCACGAGCCCCAGAGATCCGACAGCCACTTCATGTCGGCCTCGCGCGCCTCGGGCGAGGGGTCGTTCCGGACGAAGGGCTCCACCGCCGACTTGTACTCGCCGACGCGGAAGACGTGCCATTCGATGCCGAGCCGGTCGATGGCATCCTTGTAGTACGTCTGCCACCGGCCGAAGCCCTCGATGAGCACACCTCCTTCCGGGTGCAGCCAGATCTCGTCCGCCGCGGCGGCGACGGCCCAGGGTCCCTGGAGGTAGATGTCGGAGTAGGCGATCACCTTCTTGCCGCTCTTCCGGAAGTCGAGGAGCGCCGACCGGAGGCGCTCGATCTTCGTGAGCCCCCCGCCGAGCATCTGCGAGACGTCGAGGTAGATCGCGCCGATCCTCCGGTCGTCCCTGGCGGTCTTCACGGCGTCGAGAAGATCCTTGAGGAGCGTCTCTTTCCCCCTCTCCCCGACGAGGTTCTCGACGAGCGTCCCCTCCACGTTGCGGCGCGAGAGCTGCTCGACGAGGAGGCCCTGCGGCCGGACGACGAGGGCCGCTCCCGCCGGCACCTTCGGGCGCCCGGCGACCGCCGCCCAGACGAGCCAGACGACGACGGCGAGGAAGAGGACGTTCACGACGGTGCGGCGGGACTGGTCGACGGCGGTCCAGAGGCCGGAGAGGAAGCCGGCCACCCCGGAGCGCTTTCGGTATTCCATCGGAGGCTCCTTCCGTCACGCTGAACGCGAGGGCTTCGCGCATTCTACGGAGGAGAGAGCGGGAGGTTCCGGGCTAGAGATCCGTCCTCTGAAGCCGCCGGGCGGCGAGGAGGGCCGGGAGGACCGCCCAGAGAAGAAGCGCGACGGCGATCACGGCCGCAGCGCCGAGGGGGCCGTGCGTAAAGCGAAGAAGAGCGAGGGAGGCCGGGCCGAAGGCGGCCGTCCCCTCGAGAGCGAGGAAGGCGCCCGTCCGAAGGGCTCCCGACGGGTTGGCGAGGACCGAGACGATCAGGACGCGCGAGGCCGGGCCGGACGGCAGGAGCGAGGCGACGCCGAGGGCTGCGAGGTCGACGAGGATCGCCGTGGCGAACCAGACGACGAGGCCGAGGGCAAGGGACCGGGTCCGCCGCCGCCCCGCCGAGCCGACGGAGACCAGGGCGGCCAGCCCGAGAAAGACCGATGTCAGGACCGCGGAGCCAGCCACCATGAGGGCGAAGCCCGAAAACCCGGCATCCCCTGCGTTCGAGTAGATGACGAGCCCGGCCGCCCCGAAGCCGATGAGCTGCGCGGCGGTGAGCGCCATGAGGAGCCCCGTGACGCGTCCGAGAAGAATGGTCCTTCGCGAGACGGGCTGCGAGAAGAGAAGCTCCGTCGCCCCGCCGTCCGGGATGAGCGTTAAGACGCCGACCAGAATGGAAGCGAGCGGGACGAGCAGGAGGACGAGCTGGACGAGCGAGGCCGTCGTCCTCGAGAAATCCTGAACGCCGTGCCCGCCGGAGAGGACGTAGCCCGAAAATGCGACGGCGAGCGACAGGACGGCGAAGACCGCCGCGAAGAGCTGCGTCCAGCGAGACCTGACGGCGAGAAGCAGCTCCTGCCGGGCACAGAGGAAGAAGGCGCTGTTCACGGAACGCCACCCGGCCCGAAGACCTGTTCGACGCTCATCGGCGTTCCCCCCTTCGCATCGGGGTCTGCGTCACGCGAGGCGGTCTCCGCATGGGCGATAAGGCCGGAGCTCATCGGCGTCTGGAGCCCCGGCACCTTCGTGTAGACGGCCGCGGTCGCCCTTACCCATTGCTTCGTCCTGTGGTCGGCGATATACGCAATTTGGCCTCTTACCGGCGCGCCTCCGGCCTTGAGAAACGCCGCGAGGCAGCCGATGTCATCGAAGAAGCGCGGCTCCTCCGAAGGGGCGACCAGCTGCGCCGCGAAGCGGAGGTCCGAAACCGCCATCCGGCACCAGCTGCACGAGTCGTTCCGAGTGTCGGGCCGGACCGGAGGAACCGGACCCCGCGCGCACGCGGTGAGGACGAGGACCATCGCGACGACGAGCCCTCTCACGAATGCTCCTCCACCAGCTCGCGGTAAAGCTCCTCGAGCCGTCCTTCCTCCGCGGTCAGGCCCGTGAACTCGACCCCCGCGGCCCGAATCGTGTCGAGGACCGCCGGCCGCCGCCGCGCCGGTCCGGGGACGATCAGCTCCTCGTCCCTCCAGGAGGAGCCGGGGGCCACGGCCCGGACCTTCTCCACAAGACCCGCTCGGGGCGCGGAAATCCTCAGCCGCATGACGCCCCGCTCGGCGAGCCGAGCGGCCAGCTCGCCCGCCGTGAGCGTCGCGACGAGGCGCCCCTCGACGAGGACCGCGATCCTGTCGGCGAGCCGCTCCACGTCGCCGAGCTGATGCGACGAGAAAAAGACCGTCTTTCCCTCCCGCCGCCGGGCCTCGACGAGGCCGTAGAAGGCGCAGAGGCCGTCGGGGTCGAGCGCCGCGGTCGGCTCGTCGAGAAGGAGAAGCGGCGCGTCCGGGAGAACGGCCACGGCGAGGCCGAGCCGCTGGACCATCCCGCCGGAAAAGGAACCGACGCTCCGGCTCGCGGCGCCGTTCAGCGAGGCGAGGTGGAGGGCTTCCGCGACGCGAGCAGCCGGAACGGCGCGCAGCTTCCGGTAGAACTCGAGAACCTCGCGGCCCGTGAGGGCGTCCGGAAACGAGACCCGCTGCGGGAGGTAAGAAAGGACGGCGCGGGCGGCCGGCTCGTCGGCAGATCGAAGCGGGATGCCGGCCGCCCCAACGAGCACGCGGCCAGCCGTCGGCCGGACGAGTCCCGCCGCAGCCTTCAGCGACGTCGTCTTGCCCGAGCCGTTCGGACCGAGCAAGGCGACGACCTCGCCCGCCTCGACGGAGAGAGTCAGCCCCTCGACGGCCCGGCGGCCGTCGTACAGCTTCCCGAACGCCTCGAACCGGATCACGATCCCCGCCTCCGCCCGAGGAGGATCACCCCGAAGCCGATCCCGAGGGCCGCCCCGCTCGCGAGGAGCCCTTTCCCGTCCGCCCGTCGCCGGCCGCTGTCCGCGCCGGGCACCTCGGGGAGAAGCGGGGGCCGCGCCAGCGGCGCACGGTCCTCGGCCTCGATCCGCCGGAGGACGGGAAAGGATCGTTCCGCCACGCCGACGGCGGCAGCCGCCAGAGAGCGGGCCACGAGGTCGGCGGCGATCAGGTTTCCGCGGAGGTGGTCGAAGACGCTCGTCAGGACGTAGGGACGGTCGGAGCGCCCGTCTCCGTCGAGGTCGGGCTCGTCGTTCTCCGACCAGTAGTTCCCGGTGAAGTCCGTGTCGGTCCGCCGGCCGACGAGCGTCAGGGGGGTCAGGTTCGCGAGGAAGGCGTTGCCGGCGAAGACCGTCCCGCCGCAGGAGTCGTAGAGGACGATGCCCGTGTCGGACTCCGCGACCACGTTTCGCGTAAACCGGCACCGGTACGACCCCTCGAGAAAGATGCCGCGCGCATTGTCGGCAATGAGGTTGTCCTCGGCGAGAACGTCGTCGCAGGTCTTGAAGAGGAGGCCCACGCTGGCGAAGCCGCGGTTGTGGAGAAAGCGGTTCCTCCGAAAGACGATCCGCCGCGAGTACATGAGCGCCGTACCGGCCGCCCCGCTTGCGAAGAGGTTGTCTTCGAAGACGTTCTCGTCCGAGAACATGTAGTGGAGGCCGTAGCGGAGGTCGCGAGCCGTGTTCTTCGAGATGACGCCGTGCCCGGACGACTGGATGTAGAAGCCGTCCCGGACCCCCACGATCTCGTTGCCCGTGAGGGTGAAGCCGTCCGTGTTCCAGACGTGGATCCCCGATCCCTTCTCGCCCGGGTCCTTCCCCGGAATGCCCCGGATCGTGCAGCTCTCGACACGGGCACCGCTCGCCTCACGGAGGTAGACGCCGAAGAGCGTGCCCCGGATGCGGCAGCCGCGGACGGTGACCCGGGGGCTCGCGACGTGGATGCCCGAGGAGTCCCTGGAAAGATCGCCTCCCCCGAGCCCGTCGATGTCGAATCCTTCGATCGTCACGTCGGCCGCACGGATCCGGACGACGCTTCCTCTCCCCGAGCCGCGGAGGAGCGGGTGTCCCCGGCCGAGCAGGAAAATCGGCTTGTCCAGGATGAGATCTCCGTCGTAGGTGCCGGGGCCGACCTCCACGGTGCTCCCCGGGACCGCGGCATCGATCCGGGGCTGAAGAGGCGAGGCCTCCGAGGCCGCCGGCCTTCCCTCCAGACTCCCCGGAGAGATCGCGGGCATCTCACCCGAGAGCTGGAGGAGGAGGGCGAGCGGGGCGAGGATCACGTGGCCTCTGGGAACCGGACCGTTCGGCCGGAGCGTCCCTCGCGCCAGCCGAACCAGATCGCCAGGACGAGGGCGAGGGCCGTGAGGGCGAGAGCGTACGACCCGAGCCCAGGGTACGAATAGACTTGAAAGTTCGCGAGCTGCTTGTAGCCGAACATCGGGGGCATGAAGGGAGCGACCTTCACGGAAGCGGTCGGCGCGAGGTTGTGACCGTACCACCAGAGCTTGTAACCGAACGACCAGAGCGAGAAGGCGCCGAAGTAAACGTAGAGGACGAGGAGGTCGACGGCATGCGCCATCTTTCCCTGGACCGCCGCGCGCAGGATCAGGAGGCCGAGGCCGCCCAACACGAACGGGATCCACTTGAACTCCGTGAAATCCCGGGGCTCGATGTCCTTCATCCCGATGTAGTGGTTCAGGACGTTGATCTCCCGGATGTCCTGTCCCTTGTTCCCCCCGTCCAGCTTCCAGCTGTAGATCCGCATCCGGAGACCGTCGGGATACTGGGGCGCGAACATCGTCAGCGTCCAGAGCGGCAGGAGGTAGGACGGGATCAGGAGGACCACGGCGAGGACGAGAAAGGCCCGCGGGCGGAGATCGAGTGGCAGATCCAGAAAGCGGTTGCTCTTTTCGAAGAATGTTCTCATGGACGAACGGCCGGGGGGGCCCGCGCGCGGGCCTCCCCGGCCCCTTTCAACCTTCAGCCTTTCGGCTTGACGATCAGGTAGCCCTGCATCTCCTGGTGGAGCGCCGAGCAGAAATTCGTGCAGTAGTAGGGGTAGACCCCGGCCTTGTCGGCCTTGAAGGTGACGACCTTCGTCTCGCCGGGGTCGCAGACGATGTTGATGTTGTAGTCGAGGAGGCCGAAGCCGTGCAGCTCGTCGGTCGTCTGCTCGATGTTCGTCAGGGCGACCTTGACGGTGTCACCCTGGTTCACCTCGATGGCGGTCGGCGTGATCGTGGAGCGGACAAGGACGACTTTGGCGAGGACGTTCGTTCCCTGCCGCGTCACGCCCGCGTCCTTGACGTCCCAGATGGCCAGCGGGTTCTTGTTCTCCTCCTTGGGGTAGACCTCGATCGGCTTGATCTTATCGGCCTTGATCATCTGGGCGTAGTGCGGCTCGGGCTCGGTGAAGGCGTCATAGATGAGCTTCATCTTCTCTTCGGAGATGTCCACGAGCTGCGACGATTCCGGCTGCGACGGGCCGACCGAGAGGTGCCGGCCGTGCGAAAGCTTGTTCAGGCCGACGAGGTACTTCCCCTTCGGGGAGCAGGTGTCCCCCTCGGCGGCGCAGAGGTGGCCGATGTTGTAGCTCATGGGGACCTTGTCGACGACCTCCCACGTCCCGAGCTTCCACTTGGCGATGGCGCTGTCGATGAAGAGCGAAGTGTAGGCCCAGCCGTCCGGCCCGAACTGCGTGTGGAGAGGGCCGAGGCCGACAGGCACCTCGGCGTCCTTGATCGACTCGTACTTCAGGACGGGGATTCCGTCCTCGTCGCCAGTGAAGTCCTTGTTCCTGATGGCCGTCATCACCTTCTCGAAGTTGAAGGCGGTCGTCACGCCCTGCAGCTTCCCCGAGCCGACGATGTACTTCCCGTCGGGCGAGACGTCCACGCCGTGCGGCGACTTTCCGCACGGCATCAGCCAGATGAGCCCGGGGACCTTCTTCGGGTCGATGACCTTCACGCCGCCGATCAGGTCCCCCTTCCCCTCGGCGGCGGCCTTTTCGACCGCCTTCCAGTCGACGGCCGCGATGTAGTCCCGGTCGCGCTGCGAGGCGGTGACCTCCAGCTTCCCGGTCGCCCGCTCGGCGTTGTAGCAGGTCCAGAACATCCAGCCGTCCGAGACCTTCTTCCCGGCGTCCCCGAGGTCCCAGTCGAAGGGGGGGGTCACGATCTCCCATCCCAGCGAGATCTGGCCGGTCTTCGGCTCGACCTTGAGGCCGACGAGGACCCCTTTGTACGTCGTCGCGTACTTCTCGATCGGCGCGTACGTCCCCTTCGGAATCGGGATGGAAAAGCGCGACGCCATCATCGCGTACTCGGTGTTCGGCGTGACGAAGGACGAGCCGTGATTGCCGGAAATGTTCGGCACGGGCCCGAAAATCTGCTTCGTCTTGAAGTCGCGAAGGTCGATTCGTGCGATCCGGCCGTTCATCTCGTTGATGAAGAGCCAGCGGCCGTCATAGTCGCCGTTCGTCTCGGAAAGCGCCGGGTGGTGGGCGTCGCCCCACGTCAGGTTGCCCAGCATCGCCTTCGACTCGTCGTCGAAGCCGTAGCCGGTCCCGGGGTAGGGCGAGAAGACGGGGATCGTCGTGATGTGCCGCATGGACGGGACACCGTAGACGAAGACCTGCCCCGAGTGGCCTCCCGAGGAGAACATGTAGTACTCATCGAGGTCGCCCGGAGGGACGTAGGTCTCCATCGCCGCGACCGCGATGTCGCTCTTCGCCTCCGCGCCCGCCTTCCTGGCCCCCCTCGGCCCGCTCGGGGCGCAGCGGCCGAGGAGGACGCCGGCGACGAGGATCGCCGCCACCGCCCCCCAGCTCAGGATGC
>JBLMYG010000108.1:0-14156 GCA_050258155.1 Acidithiobacillales bacterium | reverse complement strand
TCGTACTTCTATCCCCCGGTCACCGCCGATCCGAATCCGGCGAACGGGGGCACGATCTTCCAGGGCTCGTTCAGCGTCTGGAGGACGCAGGACTGGGGAGGCAGCCGGGCCTTCCTCGAGGCGAACTGTCCCGAATTCACCACCTCGGCAGCCGATCCGTCCTGCGGCGACTTCGTCCCGATCGGCCCGTCGGGCGCGACCGACCTGACGGACAGCGCCTCCCTCGCGCCGGGCCCTCCCCCACCGCCGCCCCCGGTCTACGGCTCGGACCGCCGTGGCGGTGCCGTCGCGGCGATCGAGCGGGCGCCGGGTAACACCGGGACGCTCTGGGTCGCGACGGGCACGGGCCGTGTCTTCGTTTCCGACAACTCCGACGCGGCGGCCGGCTCTGTCGTCTTCACCCGGATCGACTCCCTGCCGGGCGCCACGGCCGACCCGGGACGCTTCGTCAGCTCGATCACCGTCGACCCGGCGAACCCCCATCACGCCTGGATCTCCTACTCCGGCTACAACTTCAACACACCGGCCGAGCCGGGACACATCTTCGAGGTGACCTACGACGCGGGTGCCGGCACGGCGACCTGGACGGCCCTCGACGGGACCACGTTCCCCGATCTCCCTGCAACCGACCTCGTCAGCGACGACGTCACGGGCGATCTCTATGCTTCGACAGACTTCGGCGTCATGAGGCTGGCGAGCGGATCCACGACCTGGACGGTCGCCGGTTCGGGGCTGCCGATGGTCGAGGTGCCCGGCCTGACGATCGTGCCCTCCGCGCGCCTCCTCTACGCGGCCACGCACGGGCGGAGCGCCTGGCTGCTCCGGCTCCCGTAGGATCCGCCGAACCGATCGGGAAGGGCCGCCTCCGGGCGGCCCTTCCCTTTTCCTCCGTGGCGCGCTGCGCGCGTCACCCGATCCGGAAGACGATCTTGCCGAAGCCTTCGCCGCTCTCGAGGCGGTCGAAGCCCTTCTTCGCCTCGGAGAGGGGGAAGACCTCGTCCACGACCGGGTCGAGGCGGCCGGCGGCCACGTCCTTCAGCATCGCTGCGAACTCGGCGTCGGTCCCCATCGTGGAGCCGAGAATGGCGAGCTGCTTCCAGAAGATGATCCGGAGCTCCTCCTCCGGGTTCGGGCCGCTCGTGGCGCCGCAGGTCACGATCCGCCCCCTCTTGGCGGCCGCGTTCAGCGAGTGGCGCCACGTCGCTGCGCCGACCGAGTCGATGACGACGTCGACGCCGCGCTTCTTCGTGATCTCCCGGACTTTCTTCCCGACATCCACCTTCGTGTAGTCGAGGACGACGTCGGCGCCGAGCTTCTCGGCCTTCGTCCGCTTCTCTTCCGAGGAGGACGTCACGATGACGAGCGAGGCCCCCGCGAGGCGGGCGATCTGGAGGGCGAATGTGGAGACGCCGCCGCCGATGCCGTGGATCAGGACCGTTTCGCCGGGACGGAGCTGCGCGCGCGTGACGAGCATCCGCCACGCCGTCAGCGCCGCGAGCGGGAAGGCGGCGGCCTTCTCCGGCGGGAGGGCCGGCGGGGCCGAAAAGACGTTCCGACGGGGGACGGCGATCCGCTCGGCGAACGTGCCGGGAACGTGCTCCCCGAGGATCCGGAAATCGACGCAGAGCGAAAGCTCCCCGGCGAGGCAGAACTCGCAGACGCCGCAGCCGAGGCCCGGCTGGAGGACGACGCGCTCCCCGGGCGCGAGGCCGGTAACCCCCGGTCCGAGCGCCTCGACGCTTCCGAACCCGTCGGCGCCCGGAACGTGCGGCAGGGCCACCGGGACGCCGGGAATGCCGTGGAGAACGAAGAGGTCGAGGCGGTTCATGGCCGCCGTCTCGAGCCTCACGAGAACCTCGCCGGGGCCCGGAGCCGGGTCGGGGCGCTCTCCGACCTTCAGCGCGTCGCTCTTTCCGTGCTGCTCGAAATAGAGGGCTTTCATTCCGGCCTCCCGGGGAGAGCCTAGCGCAGACCGGGCGCAGCGGCTCCCGGTAGACTCGGACCAATTCGGAGGTCCCCGATGAAACGTGCCGTCTCCGCGGCGGTCCCTCTTGCCGTGTGCCTCGCGATCTCCCCCGCTGCGTCCGCCGGCGGCGTCCCTTCTCCTTCGGAATTCCTCGGGATCGCGGTGGGCGCCGACCGGACGCTGGCCGACTACCACCAGATCGTCTCGTACCTGAAGGTCGTCGAGGCCGGCTCGCCGAGGGTCAGGCTGGAGGTCCTCGGAAAGACGACGCTCGGCCAGGACCTCGTTATGGCGGTCGTTTCGTCGGAGGCGAATCTGAAGGGCCTCCCCACGATCCGGGATACGGCCCGCAAGCTGGCCGACCCGCGCGGCCTCTCGGACGCCGAGGTGGCCGGGCTCGCCCGCGACGGAAAGGCCGTCGTCCTCGTCACGGGAAGCATCCACTCGACGGAGATCGGCGCCAGCCAGATGGCGATGGAGTGGATCCACGCGCTCGCCACGGCCACCGACCCCGCGACGCTCGAGCGCCTATCGAACATCGTCCTTCTGATCGTTCCTTCCGACAACCCGGATGGCCAGATCCTGGAGACGGAGTGGTACCGGAAGTGGCTCGGGACGCAGTACGAGGGGGGGCGGATGCCGTGGCTCTACCACCCATACGTCGGCCACGACAACAACCGCGACTGGTTCATGCTGACCCAGAAGGAGACGAAGGCCCTGAACCAGGCTGTCGTCCGCGAATGGCATCCCCAGGTCTGGCTCGACGAGCACCAGATGGGTCCGACCGGGCCGAGGATCTTCACCCCGCCGTACGCCAGCCCGATCGACCCGGAGATTCACCCGCTCGTCTGGCGCGAGATCAACCTCATCGGGTCGGAGATGTCCCTGCGCCTCGAGCAGGCCGGGAAACCGGGGGTCATTTTCGGCTACACGTTCGACGCCTACTGCCCCGGCATGACGGAAAGCACGGCCTGGTACAAGAACATCTCGGGCCTACTCACGGAGGTCGCCTCGGCCCGCCTCGCCACGCCGCTCTGGATCGAGCCGGGCGAGCTCGCGGGCGGGGGAACGGGGCTCGTCGATTACGGCCCGCAGGCCAACTTCCCCCTGCCGTGGCCGGGAGGCTGGTGGCACCTGCGCGACATCATGGACTACGAGCGGATCGTCTCCGACGCTCTTCTCGAAACCTGCTCGGCCCACCGCGAGGACCTGCTTCGGGATGTGGCTGCACGGGCGCGGGCGGCGGTCGCCGCGGCGGCCCCGGGCGATGCGTTCGTCATTCCGGCCGCCCAGCGCGACCCGGCCAGCGCCCGCCGCCTCGCCGCCCTGATGGTGGAGCATGGAGTCGAGGTCCGGCAGGCGCCGGGAGGCGACGTCTACATCCCGCTCGCCCAGCCGTATGGCCTCTTCGTCAAGTCACTTCTCTCATACGATCGCTATCCCGAGGTGAAGCTCGTCCCGGGGAAGGAGATCATCCGGCCCTACGACGTCACCGCCTGGACCCTCCCGATGATGATGGGGGTCGAGGTCCGAAAGGCCACTCTTCCCGATAGCCTGAAGCCGTGGACAGGTGGCAAGGAATATCCGCCCACAGCAGGACCGTTCGGGGCGATTTCATCCGGAAGCCCGGAATCGGCAAGGGTGGTCAACGCCGCCCTCCGCTCGGGCGGCGGCGTTGCAGTTGCCACGAAATCGATGACCTGCGAAGAAAGGAGCTGGCCGGCTGGAACCGTCTTTCTCGACGAGACGGCACTGCGAGCAGCCGAGCCGGCTGCCGCGGCCGCGGGTGTCCTGATCTCTTCACTCTCCAAGAATCCTCTCGGCGTCTCCCCTCTTCTCGTCCCGCTCCGCGCGCCTCGCGTCGGCCTTTACAAGCCGTGGACCGCCTCGGTGGACGAAGGCTGGACGCGCTGGATCCTCGAGCAGTACGGATTCGCTCCGAAGAGCCTCGACAACAAGGCGATCCGGCGGGGAAAGCTCCGGGAGTCGTTCGATGTCGTCATCCTTCCGGACCTGACGCCCGAAAGGATCTCGACCGGAAAGCCGAAGCGCGAGGAAGGGGAGATGAGGTACTTCGCCGAGCTCCCGCCCGAGTACCAGGGAGGGCTCGAGAAAGAGGGGGCAAAGGCTCTCGTTGAGTTCGTCGAGGCGGGGGGGACGCTCGTGGCGCTCGCCGACTCGTCCGACTGGGTCATCGCGGAGTTCAATATTCCCGTCCGGAACGTCCTCGCGAAAGCAAAGAAGGAAGAATTTCTGTGCCCCGGCTCCCTCCTCGAGGTCCGGCTGGGACAGGAGCATCCGGTCACGTGGGGCCTGCCGAAGGAGATGCCCATTTTCGTCGACGGGTCGATGGCTTTCCAGACGGTTCCGCCCGGTCAGGAGCTCCGCCGCTGGGACCTGGCTTCGTATCCGGACGCTGCGCGCGACGTCCTTCTCTCCGGGTGGATCCACGGCGCCGAGAAGCTGACGCGCCGCTCCGCAGCCGTCGCGATGACGTACGGCAAGGGGAAGCTCGTCCTTCTCGGCTTCCGCCCGCAGTTCCGAGCCTGGACGTCCGCGACCTTCCCGTTCCTCTTTAACGCGCTCTTCTGGTCGGTGGAGGAGGGGCAGCCCTCCGGCCCCATGAGAGCCCGGTAGCCCGTGAGACCTACTTCTCGGAGACCGAGAGCACCGCTCCCGCCGAGAAGGCGTTGAACTCCGGCGCATACATCGACTGGACCGTGGCGGGGCCGACCTTGAAGGTCCCCCCCATCGCGGCCCGAACCCGGTATTTGAAGGTGTATTCGCCCACGGGAAGCCGCTCGAAGAAGTAGTTCGTCGCGCTGTCGCGGACCTCCTCGTAGTACGGGAGACCGAGGTCCCATTTCCAGCCGGAGGCCGTGCCGACCGGCTCGAAGCCGGCGCCGCGCGGGTCGCGGAGGTGGACGTACTCCGCCTCGTGCTTCGTCCGGAGGGAGATCTGGACCTCCACCTCGTCTCCCGGCGAAAGCGTCGTCCCGTCGGCGAGAGGCCTGAGCACCGCTTCGGGGCCGGTGGTGTCGCGGCGGAAGTAGTGTCGGGAGACCCGGAAGAAGTCGCCGCGCTCCTCCGCCGGGAGCTTCTCCGTGGAGAAGTGCCACGCCGCCGAGGCGAAGACGAACCCCTTCCCCTCCTTCTCGACGACGACGGTCGACGTCGTCTTCGGGTCGACCTGCTCTCCCGGTATGACGATCCGGTTCTTCTCGCCCGTGTACCGGTCGGGCTCGAAGGTGAAGGTGACCTTCCGGTTCCCGACGGTGACGGTGGCGTCCTCCGGGATGCCAAGCGCGCCGGTCCGCCTCAGGTACTGGACGAGGGCGTAGATCGCCTCCGCGGTTGCGCGCGTCGACTTCCACTGGTTCAGCTTCTTGTTCAGGAGAAGCCACTGGACGAGCCCTTCGGCGCGGCGGTCAGAGGGCGAAAGCTCCATCAGGGTCCGGAGGGCGAAGGCCTGCGTCTCGACCGTGTCGTTGTACCAGAGCCACGACCGGTCCTCGGGTGCCCAGAAGGTCCCCTCCTCCTCGTTCGTCTTCGCCGAGTCCATGACCGAATCCCAGACGAGCTTCGCGTCCGCGCGCCGGCCCATCCGGGAGAGCGTCAGCGCCAGATAACCCTTCAGGTAGGGCGAATGCTGGCGCCAATTCCGGAAAGTGAATGCCAGGATCTCCTTCCGCTCGGCCGGGGTGAGCCCTCCTTCACTCCAGGAGTCGTCCGGAAACGACGAGGCGACATAGTTGAGGAAGGTCAGGTATTCCCAGCAGCCGTCCTTCGCCATGCACGCCGACCAGTCTGATCGGTAATGCCCGGCGATGTAGCCCCAGGCGCGCCGGACGACGTCCTTCGGCACCTCGACGTGGAACTCCGCGGCGCGGGCGAAGCCGTGAAGGATGTAGAGCGTCATGTAGGGGGACGGCGGGCCCCCCGGCCACCAGGGGAAGCCGCCGACGCCAGTCTGCGCCTTCCGGAGCTTTGCAAGCGACTCGTCGCGATGAGCCCGGGCGATCCGCGGGTCGAGGACGTTCACGAGGCCGTGGCCGGTGTCCTCTCCCCCCTTCGCCTCGGCGAGCCACGGCATCTCCTCCAGCTCCATCTTCCGGTTCGGATCGGCCGCGTCCCAGGTCTCGAGCCGCGTCTCGCGCTTCGAGAACTCCGACGCCATCCTCGCGACGGCGGGGTCGTCCCGGTAGAGCGAGGAGACGATCCCGGTCGAGACGAACCGGTTCAGCGTCTGCTCCGTGCACTCGTAGGGGAAGTTGACGAGGTATGGAAGGGCTTTCAGAACCGAGAAGAAGAGCTGTGCGTCGACCGTGACGACCATCTGCTCGCTCACGAGGGTCGGGTCCGGGTGCTCCGCCAGCGCCGCGAGGTCGGCGAAGCGGAGGGTCTTCCGGTCCCTCTCCTTGAGCGTGACGAAGCGCGACTCCACGAGATGCATCCGTCCCGGAAGAACCGGAAGCGGGCGAAGCTCGCCGTCCGAGAGATCCCCCGCCGTGGCCACGACCTTGAAGGCGACGGTCTTGACACCGACCGGAGCCTTCAGCCGAAAGGTCCGGCTGGTGCCGCCGCCCGGGCGGACGGTGAAGGGCTGTGCCGCCGCCCCGGCCGGGACGCCGAACGCTCCGAGCAGGCTCCGGTTCGTCTCCGGGTCGAGGATGTCGAGCGTGAGTCGCCCCGAGAGCTCCTGCTCCCCGGCGTCGTTGACGAGGACCCTCAGCTCCGCCTCGTCTCCTTCCCGGAGAAAGCGCGGCAGGTAAGGGCGGACCATCAGCTCCTTGACGCTCCGGGTGTCGCGCTTCACGGAGCCGCCGCGGAGGTCGCGCGTGACGGCGTGGATCCAGACGTTCCACGATGTGACCGAGTCGGGAACGGTGAACTCGATCGTGGCGGAGCCGTCGGGCCCCGTCAGGAGGTGCGGCAGGAAGAACGCCGTCTCGGAAAAATCGCTTCGAAGGGGGACAGGCGAAGGCCCTTCGGCCGAGGTGACGGCCATTCCTGCTTGCTTTTCTTCTTCCTTCTTTCCAAGAGAATCTTCCGGTCTCCCCTCTTCGGCCACCACGCTGGCCGGCGCCTGAGCCGCGAGATCGCTCCGCGCCGCCTTCATCGGCATCGGCACCGGGACCCCGCCGACGACGCCTCCGCGCCGTCCCGGCCCGCCGATGCCGTATCCCTCCTCGAACTTGAGCCGGTCGGGCCGGGGCGGGGTCCAGGCCGGCACCTCGCCAAAGCCGTGGCTTTCGACGAAGTAGGTCTGCGCTTTCCCCAGGGTGACCCGGCTCGTGACCGGTGACATCCGCGTCGGGTAGAGAGAGAGCGGAGAGGGGGGGTTGTGGGGCGCGAAGAAGTCGAGGCTCCGGTCGTACATGTAGGCGAGGAGCTCGGCAGATCCGACGAGGGGGTGAGCCGGAGAGCTCCCCTTCACCTTGACCCGCCACGTCTCCTTCGCCCCCGGACGGAGCCGGTCCCGGAACGTCGCGAACTCGAGCTTGAGCTCGCGGTCGTCCCACGGGACGAATACGCTCGCCGTCTGCCGGAGGAGCTGGTCGTCGCGGATCACCGTCAGCGTGAGGGCGAGGCCGCCGCGGTCGCTTTCCATCACGGGGATCTCGAGGAGCGACGGGTCCGTCCCTGCCTTCAGGACCCGCCTTTCGGCAAGGCGCCCCTCTCGGACGACATCGAGGTAGAGCGTCGCCCCAGGGATCCCCGAGAGGACGGCGAAGCGAGCCGTCCCTCCGGCCGGGACGGAGGACGATTCGGCAAGGAGAAGGGCTGGCAGCGGCAGGGACGCCGTCGCAGAAACGACGAGGAGGTCCTTGCGGAAGTTGAACCGGCCGCCGAACTCGTCCTCTGTCTCGTAGGCGAGGCGGTAGGCGCCGGCAGGGAGCTTTCCGAGGTCGAGCCGTGCCTCTCCCCGTGCGTCGTGCTCCACGCTGCCGCGCGCCGCCTCGGTCCCTTCGGGCCAGGTACGCATCCATTCCTCGGCCGTGAACTCGGTCTCCCAGCGCGGCCGCAGCCTGTCCCCCGGCGTCTGAACGGTCCGAGGGGCGCGTCCCGGCTCGTTGGCATCGCCGGCTCCGATTGCGACGTCTTCATGATTCTTGGAAGGAAAATCTGCTGGAAGGATCGTTTTCTCCGGAGCCATGAGCCTTACGAGCCGCCAGGAACCGTTTCCAGGTCTCGGCGTGCCATCGAGATCAGTTCTGACGACCGTGACCGTGTCCGTATTTCCTTCTAAGAAGAAATTCGTGCTCTTCTCTACCCGTGCCTCCACGGCGACGAAGCCGAGGCGGAAGCTCCGGGCGGCCGAGCGGGTCTCGCCTCCGTCGTCGGTGACGTCGGCCGCCACGGCGTACCGCCACGTCAGCTCTTTGGCCCCGATCCCTCCCGCTCCCCTTTCGTCGGCCTTCGGGGTGAAGGTCAGCTCGAAGGTGCCGTCCTCGCGGAGGCGCGACGTCCCGGCCGCCACCGTCTGCGCCGCCGGGGCCCTCCAGAGCCACCAGCACCACCAGGGCCGGACGGTCTCGCGGGTCACTCGCCACCGGACGGAGCCGTTCGCGACAGGGAGGCCGAAGTAGTAGCGCGCCTCGCCGCGCAGCGTGGCGGGCCTGTTCAGCCGGAGAGCGGCCGCCGGCTCCTTCAGCGTCACATCGAACGTCGGGCGCTTGTACTCCTCGACCCGGACCCCGGCCCCACCGCCGACCGAAGTCCGTATGGACCAGGCACCGAGGAGACGCCCCGCCGGAATCGAGAACTCTCCCGCCGCCGTCCCGTAGGAATTGGTCTTCACGCTCCTCGTCTCCACGGCCTGCCCGTTCGCGTCGTGGAGCGAGACGTTCACCGGCATTTCCGGGAGGGTCGCCCAGCGTGCTTCTCGTCCCCGGTAGACGACAGCCTTCCAGAGGATCTTCTGGAGCGGCCGATAGACGCTCCGGTCGGTGTAAATGAGAGCCGAGGTGCTTTCCTCCGGCGCGGACCGCCGGAAGAAGACCGAGGCTGCCGGATCGAGAGCGACGTCGGGCCCCTTTCGGGCCACGACGAAGTAAGTGTCGCTCCGGCCGGCCGGGCCATCGAACGAGACGAGGCCGTCCGGTCCCGAGCTCTTCGTGAGAACGCGGCGGTGGCCGGCTTGCCAGTCGAACCTCCAGAGCGAGACGGCGGCTCCGGGAACCGGCGCGCCCGTCTCGCCCGACACGACGCGCGCCTCGATCCCCCCCTCATCCGTCTGGCGGACCGCCATGACCAGACCGGTCACGAGGAGATGGACACCGAGGATCCTGTTCTCGTCCTTCGCGAAGTCCATCCGGGCGGAGGCGATGACCACGTATGCCCCCGGCCTGTCGAGCGGAGGTGTCACGAACGTCCGGTGGGACCGGTAGTCCGGCGTCGCCGGGAGGTCGGCGCGCCATTCGGCGGCCGCCGTCCCTCTCTCGACGAACTCGGCCAGCTCGCGCCACGCCGGAAGGAGGTTGTAGTCCCGGGCCCTGGCGAGTCGTTCCTCGAGATCGAACGGGTACGCGCGGAAGAAAAGGGCCGGGAGGTTCCGGTGTGTCACCTCGATCGACCTCTTCTGCGGCCCGTCGCTCGACATCGAAGCGAGCTGGACGTCAGGCGCCTCGATTCCCGCCGCGATCGACCGACAGCGGCGGCCCCCGGCCGACTCGGGGTAGGTCGCCGCTCCCTCGAGCGCGAGGGCGCGTGCCCGGACGAGCGCGTCCGGACTCTCTTCCGCACGGGCCATCTCGGCCAGGTCGCCCTGCCCCATCGCCCACCACGCGACGTCGCGGAAAGCCGGAAGACGGCGGGCCAGATCCTCCCGGATCGCCTCGCGGTCCTTCGCGTCCGTGAACGACGCGGACAGGCGGCGAAGCCGCTCGAGCCGTGCTTCCAGCTCGGCCTCGCGCTCTCCGCGGGCCCGGTGCCATGCCTCGAGATCGTCGAGGATCGCCCCGATCCGGACGAGAGGGTGGACGGCCGGATCGTCGAGACGGACCGATCGGGACGTCCCGGGGCTGCCGGCGACGAGCGCGCCGAGGTCGAGGGTGTAGAGCTCGCTCGACAGCCCGGGGCGCCACCATCCGGTGTCGGCGAGGAAGCCGACGAACAGGTACGACACCGCGTCCCGCACCGTCCCCCTGACGCTCCGCGGGTAGTCGTTCACGGCGACGAAGTCGGACAGCGTCTCGACGCTCTCTCTCCCGAGCGCCTCCCGTTCCTTCCAGACGGCCACGAAGGCCCGGGCCGCCTCCGCGGTGATCTGCTCGCGCGTCCACGCCTTCAGGTCCACCGTCCCTCGCGTTTCGACCTTCTCCCGCTGTCCGATCTCCCACGAGTCGGCGCGGGCGTACGTCACGAGGGCGTCGGCATAGAAGAGGTTCAGAACCGACCGGGCCTCGGGCGTCCTCGGCCACGGCTCCTCTTTCAGATACCTGACGGCCGTCTCGTAGCCGTGGAGGGCTTCCCGGAGCTGGACCTCGCGGACGAGCGCCTTCGTTTCATCCGCCGCGTCGCCCCGCGCTCGCGCCGCCGCGCGGAGCGTGGCCGCCATCCTCGCGGCCTCCTCCAGCTTCTGCTCCGCGACGAGCCTGTCGAGCTCTTTCCACGAGGGGACCGGCGCGGCCGTGGCCACCGCCGCCGGCTGCGGCGTCGGGGCGGGGGGCGGAGGGGCGGACCTCTGCTGCGTGAGGGCGAGAGCGGCAGTGAGGGGGAAGGCGGCGAGGGCGGCGGCTCTTCTCATGACGTCTCCCGGCAGTCTAGGACTCCTCGCTCCCTCCTCCAGTTCCCGGCTTCGCCCGGAATCCCTCGCCGCGGCGGGAGATACTCCCGCCGATGGAGAGAGCGGAGGCCAGTCCCCTCGGGGTCGAGGCTTTCGCAGCGCGCCGCTTCCGCGCCTGCCTCTTCGTCGCGGCGCTCATCCTTCCCCTCCTTTACTTCCGGGAGACTGCACTTGCTCCGCGGACCCGGATCCCGTGCGAGGTGACGACGCCGGGCTGCCTGAACGGAGACCCGCTCCTCGTCACCTCGGTCATGGTCCGGGCCGCCCGCCGCTGGGAGCGCGGTGATCTCGCCCTGAGGGACGACCGTGTCTTCGCCCCGTATCCCGACGCGTGGGCGCTCGGCGAGCCGTTCCTCCTTCCCGCGCTCGTGGGCCATCCCTGGGCGCGGCTCTCCGGCACGCCCGCTCCCGGCTACGACGTCCCGCTCTACATCGCGTGCTCCGCGACCCTCCTGTCGGCCGGCGCGCTCTTCTCGCGGCTCGCCGGGCCCGGCCTCCCGGCCCTTCTGGGGGCGGTCCTCTTCGCATGGGGCCCGGCACGGCTGAACAACATCGGGGTCCTCTCGGTGCTCTGGGCAGGGCTCGTCCCTTTCGTTCTCGCCTTCGGCCTCGACGTCCTTCGCGGCCGCCGGCACGCGCCCCTCCTTCTCGCCGCCTCGTGGCTGGCGCTCGGCCTCGGGAGCCTTTACGGCCTGCTGATGGGCGCGATCGTGGCGCTGATCCTCCTTTCGGCGGCTGCGCTTCCCGTGGCCGAGCGCCGGAAGAGGCTTCTTGCGGCGGCCGGCGCCTCGGCAGCGGCGGCTCTGCCGCTCCTCGCGATCTATCGTCCCTTCTTCTTTCTCGACCGCGACTTCGGCGCCCGGGCGACGCGCGAGCTGATGGAAGGACAGTCGGGGGACCTCCTCTCCCTCCTTCACGCCGGCGCTTACACGGGACCCGTCGGCCGTTTCCTCGAACGTTTTGGGCCCATGTTCCCGAGCGGAACCTCTGCGCTCTTTCCAATGCTCTCGGTCCTCTTCGTTCTCGGGCTTCTCGCCGCGCTCCGCCTGCCGTCTCCCGGATACGAATCCGGAGCCCCAGAGCGCCGGCCATGGCCGTGGGTCCTCCTCGGCACGGCCAGCCTTCTCTTCGCCCTCGGTCCGACGATCCGCCTCGCGGGACGCGCTCTTTTTCCGGGGCCGTGGGCTCTCCTCGGTTCCTTTCCGGCCTTCCGGTCGATGCGGGGGCTTTTCCGGTGGGACCAGTGGTGGGATCTGGCCCTCGCCGCGCTCTTCGTCCTCGCGCTGGCGTCCGCCGCATCGGCTCTTCGGGGCAGGGCCCGCGGGGCCGCGCTTCTCGCCGCGTCGTCCCTCGTTGCCCTCGACGTCTGGCCACGCCCGGTCCCCTCGACGGAAGCCCCCTCGGCGGCTCCCTTCACGCAGGCGATTCGCTCGCTCCCCCGGGACGCCATCGTGGCCGTCCATCCGTACACCCGCGAGACGGCCACTCGCGGCACGTGGGAGGAGACGCTCCACGGCCGCCGCCTCCTGAACAGCTATCAGACCTTCGCGCCGCCAGTCCACCGGTGGCTCTTCGCGCGGTCGGCCACGGCGCCCCTCGCCGAGAGCCTCGCGCTCTATCGGGAGCTCGGAGCCTCAGCCGTCGACGTCGACCGCGATCGTCTTGCCGCGGCGGACCGGGCTGCACTCGACGCGCTCCTGCGCTCCTCCGAGGGCTCCGGTGTCGTCCGGGTCGTCGAGGCGGGCCCGCGCGTCCTTCTCCTCTACCCGCCGCGCCAGCCTCTCCTCGTCGACCCGATGACCACCGGGGGACTCCTCTTCCGGGGCGGCGTGGCGGCGGTCCCGGCGCCGCCGGGGCGGCTCGTCTTTCGCCTCCGATCGGCCTCCTGGCCGGTGACCGTCGTGGCCGGCGGCCGCTCGTCGAAGGCAACGCTGACATGGGACCTCGTCGGCGTCGGCGGCCTCCGGGCCCGCCTCGCCCCGGCCCCGCCCGCGGGCGCCGAGGTCCGGAGCGAGGGGGAACGGCCTATCGGCCGGGCCGAGTAGCCCGGCAATTCATGCGAGCGCCTGACGAAGATCCGCCACGAGGTCGTCGGGGTGCTCGAGCCCGAACGAGATGCGGACGAGGTCGGGCGGGGCCGTGCCGCCGGGGCCCTCGGTGGTCGCACGGTGCTCGATCAGGCTCTCCACCCCTCCGAGAGACGTCGCCCGCGTGAAGAGCTTCGCCCGCGCCACGCACCTGATCGCCGCCTCCGCACCCCCCTTCACGCGAAAGGAGAGCATTCCCCCGAAGGACGACATCTGCCGGGCGGCCACGGCGTGCCCGGGATGGGACTGAAGGCCCGGGTAATGGACGGCCGCCACGGCGGGGTGGGCCGCCAGCGCCTCCGCCATGGCGAGGCCGCTTTCGCTGTGGCGCGCCATCCGGCACGCGAGGGACCGGAGGCCCCGGAGGACGAGCCACGAGTTGAACGGCGCCGCCACCGCGCCGAGGATGTGACGGACGTGGCGGACGTTGTCGAAGAGGGAGTCCTTCCTTCGAAAGACGAGCGCGCCCCCCTGGACGTCGCTGTGGCCGCCGAAGTACTTCGTCGTCGCGTGGAGGACGATCTCCGCCCCCTGCTCGATCGGGCGCTGGAGCGCCGGCGTCGCAAACGTGCTGTCCACGAGAACGACGGCCCCCGCCGCCCGCCCGAGGGCGGCGGCGGCGGAGAGGTCGGTGATCGAGAGGAGGGGGTTCGACGGCGTTTCCAGCCAGAGGAGGGACGCGCCGGCGGCGAGGGTCCGCTCCAGCGCGGCGAGGTCGGTCATGTCGCAGAAGTCGGCCGAAAGTCCCCATGCCGAGAGGAACTCTTTCGCCGCCACGCGGTAGCCGTAGTAGACGTCCTCCGGCAGGATGACGCGCCCGCCGGGCCGGAGCGCCTGGAGAACGGCCACGCCGGCCGACATCCCGGAGGCGAAAGAGAGAGCGGCCTCACCGCCGTCGAGCGGCGCGAGAGCCGCTTCGAGGAGGTCGTGCATCGGATGCGAGTCGCGGATGTAACTGTGGCCGCCGAGCGGCGTGCCCGTCTCGTCCCGCTCGAAGGTCGTCGCGAGATGGATTGGAGGCGCGACGCCCCCCGTCTCGTCCCGCGCCCGGCCCGCGTGAACCGCCAGCGTCTCGAAGCGCATCGTCCCTCCCCGGCCCGGCCGCGCACCTCTGTGGAACAATCAACCCGTGGTGAAGGGGATCTCCTGCGGCACGCTCGCCGTCCTGTTTCTCGCTCATCCAGCTCCCGCCCTCGCTTCGCAAGAGGTCCCTCCCGGCAAGAGCGTCGGCGAGGACGTGAAGCGGGAACGCGAGCGGCTCGCGAACTACCGGTGGCGGCTCAAGACCGAGATGAAGGTGGACGGGCAGCTCCGT
>JBLMYG010000107.1:0-3703 GCA_050258155.1 Acidithiobacillales bacterium | reverse complement strand
CTGGCGCGGATGGCCGGGACGGTCCTCGCGGCGGCCGCCGTCGCAGGGGTCCTCTGGGCCGCCTGGGGGGCGACCGTCGTCTGGGGCCTCGCCCTGATCCCCGCTTTCGCCTCCCTCCCCGACAAGCTCCCCGCCATCACGCCGGTCGTCGCCCTTCTCGGCATCCTGCTCTACCTCCTCGCGGCCGCCGTCCACTACGTCCTGATCGCGCTCGACGCCGCCCGCGCCGAGGAGGAGCGCCGCGCCGAGATGGAGCGTCTCGCCCGCGAGGCCGAGCTCGCCGCCCTCAAGGAGCAGCTCAACCCCCACTTCCTCTTCAACAGCCTGAACTCGATCAACGCTCTCGTGACGTCGAACCCGCAGCAGGCGCGCGACATGTGCGTCCTTCTCGCCGGCTTCCTCCGCGCGACGCTGGGCCTCTCCGGGAAGGCGACGATCCCGCTCGGCGAGGAGCTGTCGCTCGCCCGGAGTTACCTCGAGATCGAAAAGGTCCGCTTCGGGGAGCGTCTGCGCGTCGAAGAAAAGGTCGACGCCGACGCCGCGCGCTGCGGGGTCCCGCCGCTCCTTCTCCAGCCGCTCGTCGAGAACGCCGTGAAACACGGCGTCGCGGGGTCGATCGAAGGGGGCGTCGTGCGGCTGACGGCCGAGCGGGGGGATGGCACGGTCCGGATCGAGCTGTCGAACCCGTTCGATCCCGGCGCCGCTCCCGCGCCGGGGGCCGGCCTTGGCCTCTCGAACGTCCGGAAGCGCCTCGCGGCCCGCTGGGGAGACCGTGCTGCCATGGCAACGGCGAGACGTCAGGGGCTGTTCCTGATCGAGCTCGTGATCCCTGCCGAAGCCGCCGCCTGAAGGGGCCCTTTCGCCAGGGCCCGCCCTTCGGCGACACTCCCGCCGTGCCCTCCGGCTCGGGCGTCCTTTCCGCGGTCGTCGTGGACGACGAGCCGCCTGCCCGGCAGCTCCTCCGCGAGCTGCTCGGGAAGATCCCGTCCGTCCGGATCGCCGCCGAGTGCGCCAACGGCTTCGAGGCCGTCAAGGCGATCGGCGAGCACGCCCCCGACGTCGTCTTTCTCGACATCCAGATGCCGAAGCTGGACGGTTTCGAGGTGCTGAGCCTCCTCCCGCGGCGGGAGGACGGGCGGCCGGCCGTCGTCTTCGTCACGGCTTACGACCAGTACGCCGTCAGGGCGTTCGAGGCCAACGCCGTCGACTACCTCCTGAAGCCGTTCGACCTGGCGCGGCTCGGGGAGGCCGTCGAGCGCGTCCGGACCCGGCTCTCGTCGGGACGACCCGGCCCGCCTTCCGGCCTTGCCGTTGCCGCGCGCGACCCGTCGCAAAGCCTCAGCCGCGTCGTCGTACGGGACGGAGCGAACATCACGGTCCTCCCCGTGACCACGATCGACTGGATCAAGGCCGAGGACGACTACGTTCTCGTCCGGGCCGGAGGGCGGGACCACCTGAAGGCCGAACCGCTTGCCAGCCTCGAGGCGCAGCTGCCCAAGGACCGCTTCGTCCGTATCCACCGGTCGTACCTTATGAACCTCGACCGGCTGGTCCGCCTCGAGGCGGGGGCGACGGGGACGCCAATCGCCGTCCTCAAGGGCGGGACCTCGCTCCCCGTCAGCCGCGCCGGCGCGCGCCGCCTTCGGGAGCGGATCGGCGCGTGAAGCCGCCGGGAGGGCGCGACGCCGCTGATGGGTGAGAATACGTTCCCCGCGCGGAGACGGCGATGACCGAGACGACACCACCGGAGAGCCCAGAGAAGCCCGAGATCACTCCGACCCCCAACCCGGAGGGGGAGATGATGTGGGAGAGCTCTCCCTCCCGGTACATCGCCAAGGTCAGCCTCGTCACAGGGAAGGAGATTCCGCGGCCGATCGACCCCGACGAGCTCCTCGTCCACGCGCACCGCGACAGGAATCCGATCGAGGTGACGGCGGCGTTCCTCGCCAGCCGCCTCGTCTCGCTCACGGGGAACGAGGAATCCGTCCAGCAGGGGCTCCGGAAGGTGAACGCCCTCGGCGAGAAGATCGCGGGAGCGCTCGGCACGGCGCTCGGCAGCCGGCTCGTCGAGAAGCGCGCCCGGCAGGTGCTCGGCGTGGCCGAGCGGAACGTCTGCTTCCGGTTCCGGGAGCCCACCCATCTGTCCGAGAAGGAGGTCACGGCGCGCGTCGAGAGGCTCCGCCGAGAGGTCCGGACGCTTCTCCGTGCCCGCGGCCGGAGCCCGCGCCTCGAGATCCTGTTGACGGGGGCCACGGGCTTTCTCGGCAAGGAGCTCCTCGTCCAGGCCGCCCGGGACCGGCGGATCGCCAGGGTCTGGTGCGTCGTCCGTCCCGAGGCGGTCCGCGACCCGAAGACGAAAGACGTCATCCGGATCCTCTCTCCGGCGCAGCGCGGGGCCGTCCTCCTGAACCGCCTCCAGATCGCGGGCGCACGGAGGCGCAAGTTCGCCTTCCTGGGCGGTGACATCGAGATGCCGAACCTCGGCCTCCCCGAGAAGGAGGTCGCCCGTCTGGGGCGGCGCGTGACGCACGTCGTCCACTGCGCGGCCAGCGTCTCCTTCGACGACGCCTACGAGAACTCCTTCCGGGCGAACGTCCTCGGGGCGCGCAACGCCCTCGATTTCTCCCTCGCCCTGCAGACGGCCAGGCGGTCGCGGTTCGTGAGCCACGTCGCCATCGAGACCTCGTACATCCACGGCCGGAAGAAGCGGACCATCGCGCAGGAAGGAGCACTCGTCTTCCCGCGCGCCTTCTACAACAACTTCTACGAGTTGACGAAGGCGATGGCCTCGCTCGAGACCGACCGCCACCTCATCGAGAAGGGGCTCAGGGTCGCCCAGCTCCTCCCGGCGATCGTGATCGGCCACTCGCGGACGGGGAACAATTACGGCGATACGAAGGTGGTCAACGCGCCGATCAACGCCTTCGGCCGCTCGAAAGAGGCGTTGGACGCGCTCAGGGGGGACATCAGCGGGCGGGGAAAGGCGTGGCTCATCGGCTCCATCGCCGGGGCCTTCCCCTCCGACCGGTCCGCCGAGCTGAACCTCGTCCCCGTCGACCGCGTGGCCGAGGGGATCCTCGCCTCCCTGACGGCTCCGGGAGCGATCGGCGAGCGGATCCATCTCGCGACCGACAACCGGATCCGCGCGGACGAGATCGCCCGGATCACGCGGGAGGAGCTCGGCATCAACGTCCGGCTCGCCGACCCGACCCTCTTCCGGACGATGACGCTTCCGGTCGTGAAGATGGCCCTCGAGAAGGGGGGGGAGCCCAAGCTCGCCAGCGCGCTCGAGAAGCTCGGGACGATCTTCGCCGGCTACGGCGAGTGGGGCCAGCCGCTCCACGAAGTGGGGAACGACGTCCGGATCCTCGGCCTTCCGATCCGGCGTCCCAGCACGCTCGAAGCCTTCCGGATGCTCTGCCGTCACAACAAGTATGTCCAGGAGTTCGGAAAGGTCCGCGACCCGGACGAGATCGCGCGGCGCGAGCACCTCTGGGAATCCGTCATCGACCGGATCGAGTTCGAGACGGGGCGGTCGGCGGCCTCCCTGGACGCCGGCGACTTCCGGAAGCACGTCTCCCGGAGGCTCGACCTGAAGACCTTCCGCGTAAAGAAAGCCCTGGCAGGCCGACGGCCGGGCTGACTCAGCGGAGGGTGCCAGCGGGGAAGAGGTAGATCACCGCGGCGCAGACGAGGGCCCAGG
>JBLMYG010000106.1:0-15450 GCA_050258155.1 Acidithiobacillales bacterium | reverse complement strand
CCCTGCCGAGCGCGCTGCGCTCCCCGGGGGAGGAGAGCCCGTGGGTTTCGTCACCGTCGCAGAGGCCGCCGCCGAGTACACCCGAGGCCGGTTCGTCATCATCGTGGACGACGAGGACCGGGAGAACGAAGGGGACCTCTCCTTCGCCGCCGACTTCGTCAGCGCCGAGGCGATCAACCTCATGGCCCGGGAGGGGCGCGGCCTGATCTGCGTTTCGCTGACCGAGGAGCGGTGCGACGAGCTCGAGCTCCATCCGATGGTGGAGCAGAACACCTCGAACTACGGGACGGCGTTCACCGTCTCGGTCGAGGCCCGGGGGAAGACGACGACCGGCATCTCGGCCGCCGACCGGGCCGCCACCGTCCGGGCGCTCATCGATCCGAAGACGAAGCCGCACGACCTCCTCCGTCCCGGGCACACGTTCCCCCTCCGGGCGCGAAAGGGGGGTGTGCTGAAGCGCGCGGGGCAGACGGAGGCTTCCGTCGACCTGGCGCGGATCGCCGGCCAGACGCCCGCCGCGGTCATCTGCGAGATCATGAACGCGGACGGGACGATGGCCCGCGTCCCGGATCTCCTCAAGTTCTCCGAGAAGCACGGCATCCCGATCGTCTCGGTCGCCGACATCATCCGGTACCGGATGCGGACCGAGCGGCTCGTCTCGCGCGTCGCGGCCCCGCACCTTCCGACCCGCTTCGGCGACTTTTCGGCCGTCGCCTACCGCGTGGACCTGACGCACGAGGAGGCGCTCGCGCTCGTGAAGGGCGAGTGGACGGAAAACGAGCCGGTCCTCGTCCGGGTCCACTCCTCGTGCCTGACGGGAGACGTCTTTCACTCGGCGCGGTGCGATTGCGGCTCCCAGCTCGAAAAGGCGATGGAGCTGATCTCGGCGGCCGGGAAGGGCGTGCTCCTCTACCTCCTCCAGGAGGGGCGCGGCATCGGACTCTTCAACAAGCTCCGCGCGTACGAGCTGCAGGAGCAGGGGCTCGACACCGTCGCTGCGAACGAACGGCTCGGCTTCGCCCCCGACGTCCGCGACTACGGCATCGGCTGCCAGATCCTCCGGGACCTCGGCGTGACGCGGATGAAGCTGATGACGAACAACCCGTCCAAGTACGTCGCCATCGACGGTTACGGCCTCGAGATCGTCGAGCGCGTTCCCCTCGAGATCCCGCCCACCAAGGAGAACAACGACTACCTTGCCACGAAGAAGGCGAAGATGGGTCACATTCTGAAATTGGTCTGACGAGCCGGGGCCTGGGGGTCCGGGGGCGCCCGAAGGTAAGCCCCCGGCGAGCGATGGGCCACATCCTGAAGCTGGTGTGAGGGTCGAGAGGTCGGACGCCCGAGGCGGTTTTTCTGATATGCGGCGGCTGCTTGTGCAGCCGCCGATATGAGAAAACGTGCTCTCGGCTGACCGGTGTCAAGGGCGCGCTTCGCGCGCGGCGAAGCGGTCTTTGACCCTTGACTCCGGTCAGCCGAGGGCTACGAGAATGCGGACCTTATCGTCGATAGAGCTCCGCCAGCCTTTCGGGGCTCTCGCCGCGGTAATACCGATAGAGGATCAGCTTGTTCCGGATGAGGGTCCGGAGGATTCCCTTCTCGAGATAGCGACGGGGAGACGTTCGGACCTTCGCCGGGAGGATCGAGATCCGGCCGGCTCGTTTCAGCCGGCTGCCGAACTCGAGGTCTTCCAGGAGCGGCCAGGGCCGGTGCCCGCCGAGCCTCTGGTAGACGTCGCGGCGGACGAAGGGAGCCTGATCGCCGTATGGAACTCGGGTCACAGCCGTCCGGACGTTCGCCCAGAAAGCGACGAAGACCATGCGTGCGCCGCCGCCGTCGAAAGCGAGGCGGAAGGCGCCCCCCGCGCACCCCGCTGCCACGGCCGCTACGACGAGTGGCTTCCAGCCGATCGGGAGGAGCGTGTCCGCGTGGAGGAAGAGGAGGATGCCGCCGCGCGCCGTGGACGCCGCAAAAGCCAGACGGGCTCCCCGTGGGCCTTCTGCGGGGACGACGGTCGCGCCGAAGGTCTCGAGCGCGCGACGCGAAGCCTCCGGAAGGGACCTATCCGCCGCCACGACGAGCTCCACTCTGCCGTCTGCTCCGAGAACCCTTTCGAAGAAACTCGCCGGGGGTAACGCCTCGCCGCCGGCCATTGGGACGATGACCCGGACCGGATCGCTCGGTGGTGTCGTGTCCATCGCGTGCCCCGGCGGCGGAGGGGGTTAGCATGTTGCCAGAGATGGCCTTCGGCTTCGTTCTCGTCGGAGGACGCTCGGGGCGAATGGGGCGGGACAAGACGCTTCTGCCGTACCGGGGTCTGCCGATGGCGCTCTGGCAGGCGGAGAAGCTCTCGTTCGTCTGCGGGCGAGCCGCGCTCGTGGGGAAGGACCGGACGCCCTTCGCCGGGTCGCTCTTCCCGTTCGTGGACGACGGGGCCGTGCCGCAGGCCGCGGCCTTCGGAGTCGTGGCGGCGCTCGCCTGGAGCCCCGAGGAGACGAACCTGATCCTCGCGGCGGACGTCCCGCGCTGCCCGGAGGAGTTCCTTTCGGCGCTGCTCGAGGTGGCCGAAGCGATCCAGGCGCCCGCGGTCGTCCCGATCTCGTGCGGTCGTCCCCAGACTCTCTGTGCCGTCTGGCGCCGGAGCGCGCTCATTCCCCTCATGGGGCGGCTCGCCGCGGGGGACTATTCCCTGCAGGGGGCGCTGGGCCCGCTCGGCGCGGTCCTGATCCCCGAGGAGGAGACGGCGCGGATGCCGGGCGGGGACCCGTCGAGCTTCTTCAACGTCAATACGCCCGAGGAGTACGAACGGCTCGAGCATGAGGCAGCTGACTCACCTCGCCCCTGACGGGTCGGCCCGGATGGTGGACGTCTCGGCGAAGAAGCCGTCCTTCCGGACGGCGGCCGCCCGCGCGGTCGTGGCGCTCGGCCCGAGGGCCTACAGGGCCCTCGACGCCTCCGTGAACGCGAAGGGAGACGCCCTCGCGGTCGCGCGCCTCGCCGGAATCCAGGCGGCGAAGCGGACGGCGGAGTGGATCCCGCTCTGCCACCCGCTCGCCTTCGATGCGGTCGAGGTGACCTTCAAGCGCCGCCCCGGGGACCGCTCCGTGGAGATCCGGGCGGCGGTGCGGGGAACCGGAAAGACGGGATTCGAGATGGAAGCCCTCGTCGCCGCCTCGGCCGCCGCCCTCGCCCTCTACGACATGTGCAAGGCGGCGGACAAGGGGATCGTCATCGGCCCCGTGGAGCTCCGGTCGAAGAGCGGCGGAAAGAGCGGGAGCTGGCGGCGGGCGGGGGCGGGCGCCCTCAGGCGCTCCCGAAGGCCTTCCGGCCGAGCGCGCGCGCCACGAAGCGGAGGCGGTCCGCCCACGGAAGGCGGAGGAAGTTCGTCTTCACGACGCCCCGGGTGAAGAACGTCTTCACCGAGTAGTCGATGGCCGTGTCGACGAGGACGGGCCGGCCGGCCTCGGCCATCTCCTTCGCGCGGCGGACGACGGCGGGGATCTCGGCGTCCGTCGAGAGAGCGAGCGCCTCGACGCCGAGAGAGGCCGCGAGGCCGCAAAGGTCGTAGTCGGGCAGGACGCTCGCCGTCTTCCGCCCGAGGGCCGTGCTCTGGAACTGGGCGATTTGGGCCAGCTCACGGTCCCTGAGGACGAAGACGGCAACGCCGAGGGCGTTCTGCGCTGCCGTCAGGAGCTCGAGCCCCGTCATCAGGAAGGCGCCGTCTCCGGCGAGGGCGACGACGGGAGCGTCGGGGCAGGCGAGCTTCGCCCCGAGGGCCGCAGGTACGGCGTAACCCATGCACGAGTAGTCGACCGGGGCGAGCAGCCGGCCCGGCCGGTCGAGGCGCAGCCCCTCGACCGCGAGGAACGTTCCGTTCCCGCTGTCGGCCGTGAAGATCGTCTCGGGGCCGAACGTGGCCTGGAGCGCCCGGAGAAGGAGGTGCGGCGCGACGCGGCCATCGGAGGGGCGGGATTGCTCGTTTTCGACGGCGGCGTGTCCGTCGCTGAGACGGCTTCTCAGCGACGCGTCCTCCCCGCGCGAGGGAAGGGGCGGCAGGAGAGCCCTGACGAAGGCGTCGGCGTCGGCCGTGATGGCGAGATCGGCGGGGTAATTGCGGCCCGGCACCGCGGGGTCGACGTCGACGTGGACGAGCGGCAGGGGGGGCGAGAGGCCGTAGCTCCCGGTCGCCACCTCTCCGAACCGGCAGCCGATGGCGAGCGTGGCGTCGCACGATGAGGCCACGTCGCGGGCGAAGCGGGGCGCCGCGTCGCCGAAGCCGGGCCAGAGCCAGAGAGGGTGCGTCTCGGGGAAGACGCCCTTCCCCTGGAACGTCGTCGAGACCGGCGCCTCGAGACGCTCGGCCAGGGCGACGAGGTTTTCGCGGGCCGCGGCGGCGCCCAGCCCGACGTAGAGAAGCGGCCGCTTCGCCTGCGTCAGGAGCGCGGCGGCCTGAGCCACGGACTCTTCCTTCGGAGCCGGCGGTTCGGGCTCCGGCGGCGGGGGAGCTAGGGCCGCCTCGTGGCGGAAGAGATAGTGGTTCGCCGGGACCTCGACGAAGACCGGCCCGGGAACTCCTCCCCGAGCGACGCGGCAGGCCCGGCGGATGACCTCGTAGAGCTCCTCCCCACGCTCGGGCCGGAGCTGCGCCTTCGTCACGGGCCGGGCGAGGCTCGCCTGGTCCACGTCGTGGAGCTGGTACGCCTTCCCTGTGTCCCTCCGGATGCCGCACCCGAGGACGAGCATCGGGATGCCGTCGAGGAACGCCTCGGCGATCCCCGAGAGCGCGTGCGTCAGGCCGGCGCCCGGCACGACGTTGACGCAGGCCATCCGTCCCGAGGCACGGGCGGCGGCGTCGGCCATGAACGAGGCGCTCTGCTCGTCGGTGACGAGGACCGCGCGGACCGAGGCGGAGGCCCCGAGCGCGTCGTACAGCTCGATGTTGTGCGTTCCCGGGATGCCGAAGGCAAGGGAGATCCCCTCGTCCTCCAGCGCCTTCACGACCAGCTCGGCGCCCGTCTTCTTCGCCATCAAAGGCCGCCGCCGGCGGGGCCGAGAAGAGCGCCCGCGTCCTCCCGGATCCGCTCCGCCACCCGGTCGGCGAGGGCCATGATCGTCAGGTAAGGATTGATCTCGAGGGAGTCGGGGAAGAGGCTCGCGTCGGCGACGAAGAGCCACGGGAGGCCGTGGACATGCCCCCAGGCATCCGTCACCGAGTCTTTCGGGCCCGATCCCATCCCGCAGCCCCCCATCAGGTGCGCCGCGGAGACGGAGATCTTCCCGGCCTTGAAGTGTCTCTCGTGGATCCGCTCGTCGAGACGGCCGGCCTCCTCGCGCGTGAGCAAGGGAGGGTTCGCCGAGGGGGCGTGGACGCGGAGGGCGCCGGCCGCGAAGAAGATCCGGGCCGCGGCGCGGGTGGCGCGGACGAGGGACGTCACCGTCGAGGGGGTGAACGTGTAGTGGACGACGGGGCTGCCCGAGGAATCCACGGCCACCCGGTTTCCCGGCGTGGCATGGTCGCAGGCCAGGACGAGGATCATCTGGAGGCGCGGGAAGGCGTGCATCAGCGCGCTGTGGGGCGCGCCGAACCCCGTGAGGTTCTTGGCCGTGGTGAAGGGGAAGTACATGCAGGTCTCGAGGAGAAAGCCTTCCTCCACGGCCCGGTCGAGGTAGAAGCTCTTCGGGTGTCCGACGTCGTTCGTGATGGGCCGCTCATGCTCGGCCACGAGGATGTGTGCGGGGTGGCAGGTGAAGCCTTCGCCGAGGCGGGGAAGTCCCGCGCCAAGCCCCGACCGGAAAAGGAGAGCCGGCGTTCCGACGGCGCCGCTGGCGGCGACGACGGCCTTTGTGGTCAGGACGTAGTCGCCCGGAGGCCACTCGGAAGGTTCTCCCATCTCGCCCGGTCCCTTCGCGCGGACGCGAACGGTGACGCGCCGCTCCTCGAGCCGCAGCGCCTCCGCGCGCGTCACGCACTCGACCCCGTCGCGCAGAGCGGCGGGGAGCTGGACCCGATGCGTCCCCTGCTTGGCCGCGTTCGGGCAGCCGAGATTGCAGAGGCTCGAGCCGAGGCATCCCTTCACGTTCAGCGGAAACTGCTCGGCGCGGTAGCCCGCCTTCAGGCACCCTTCGACGAAGAGGCGATTGTTGTCGTTGATCAGCTCGGGGGCCAGGAGGTGGACGTTGTTCTCCTCCGCGTATTTCCGGGACCGGCGCTCCACATCGGCGTGCGTCACACCCGGTACGCTCCAGCCCCGGATGACGCGCTCCGGGGCGATGAGCGAGGTCCCGGTGTAGACGACCGTGGAGCCTCCCCAGGCGCGGCCGAAGGCGAGCGTCATCGTCCCGTCGGCGGTCAGGAAGCCGCCCCCGTCCTCGTAAAGGGCATCGGCCATCTCGGCCTCGCGTCCGGTGAACTCCTCGTCACGGAGGCGCGCCCCTTTCTCGAGGACGAGAACGCGGTAGCCGGCGCGAGCGAGGGGTCCGAGCCCTTCGGCCACGGTCCCGCCGCCGGCTCCCGACCCGATGACGACGACGTCGTAGGTCTTCTCGTTCATGGCGCTGCCGTCGTCCGCGGCTTCCGGGCCTCCCACCCCCGCGGGTCGGCCCTGTAGCCGATCTCGCGCCCGACCTCCGGGCGCGCGTAGTAGCCGAGATAGACGAGCGTCCGAAGCCCCCAGAATCCGCGGCGAAGAAGGAGGATCGGCGCGTCCTCCAGGCCCGCGAGAACCCTCGCGCGCTCGCCGGGGGTGAGACGCGTGAAGGGGCGGCCGCGGCGGAGGAGCGGAAGGAGCCCGATGGCCCGTATCAGGAGCCCGAGCTGGCGCCGGACCGCCGCCGGCCGTGCCTCCAGCGCCTTCTCGACGAGACGCTCCAGCTCGGCCCAGCCCGCTGCGTCGAGGCGCTCGGCTTCGGGCACGACCGTCGCCGCGATGGCGCGGAAGGTCTCGCGGACCGGCGGAAGAACCATGCCCCGAGTCTAGCCTTCGGCACCCGGCTCTCGCTGAGATAGACTCTCAGCGGAGGTTGCCCATGGCCCGCAGCCTGATCGATGGCCACGGCCGACGCATCAACTACGTCCGGATCTCGGTCACCGACCGGTGCAACCTGCGGTGCGTCTACTGCATGCCGGAAAGCCAGACCTTCCGGCCGCTCGCCCACCTGATGACGCGCGAGGAGATCCGCCGCGCGGCGCGCCTCCTCGCCGGATTCGGCATCACGAAGGTCCGCGTCACGGGCGGCGAGCCGACGACGCGCCCCGACCTCGTCGGGATCGTCCGCGACCTCTCGGAGATCGGCTTTCCCTCCGGGATCGCCCTCTCCACGAACGGCGTCCTCTTCCCGCGGATGGCGCGCGACCTCCTGAACGCCGGACTGACCCGCGTCAACGTCTCGCTCGACGCCGCCGAGGCGGAGCACTTCCGGAAGATGACGCGGCGGGACCACCTGAAGCCGGTCCTCGAATCGATCGACCTCGCCCTCGCGCTCCCGTTCGACAAGGTCAAGATCAACGCCGTGGTCATCCGCGGCTTCAACGACGACCAGATCCTGCCGTTCGCGGCGATGACGCGGGAAAAGAACCTCGGCGTGAGGTTCATCGAGTTCATGCCCTTCGGGAACAACGACTGGACGGACGCCGACTGGATCGGCTGGGCCGAGGTCCGGGACCGGCTCGTCGCTGCAGGGTACGCCCTGTCTCCGATCGAGAAAGAGATCGTGGCGGGGCCTGCCGACGAGTACCGGGTCACGGGGCCGCTCGGCGAGCACCGCGGCACGATCGGCTTCATCACGCCGATCTCCGACCGCTTCTGCGACACCTGCAACCGGATGCGCCTGACGCAGGACGGGTTCCTCAAGGGGTGCCTCTTCGGACACAACGACGTCGACCTCCTCCGGCCGATGCGCGCCGGGGCCACCGAGGAGGACCTGGCCGCGCTGATCGAGCGCGCCGCCGCGGTGAAGGAGGAGCGCCACCCGATGTTCGTCGGGATGCGAAAGAACATGCTCCCCCTGCACGCGCGGAACATGTCCGAGATCGGGGGATAGGCCCTGCGAGAATCCGCTGGATGCGGGTCGCGGTTCTGACGGTCTCCGACCGCTGCGCGAAGGGCGAGCGCGAGGACCGGGGCGGGCCGGCGGTCGCCGAGGCCCTCGCGCGTCTCGTCGCCGGTGCCGAGGTCGTCGAAAGAAAAATCATCCCAGATGACAGGACCGAGATCGAGGCCGAACTGACGCGCCTCGCAGACGGCGGCGTGACGGATCTCGTCCTGACGACGGGGGGGACGGGTATGTCGCCCCGTGACGTGACGCCGCAGGCCACGCGGGCTGTGCTCGACTACGAGGTGCCTGGGATCGCCGAGGCGATGCGCGCCGCCACGCGGGCGGCGGTCCCCTCGGCCATCCTCTCCCGGCAGGTGGCCGGCGTCCGCGGCCGGACGCTCATCGTCAACCTCCCCGGCTCGCCGCCGGGCGCCGTGGAGTGCCTCGAGGCCATCGCGCCCGTCCTCCCCCACGCGGTGGCGAACCTGCGGGGCGAGGCGGGCGACGACCACCCGGGGCGGGCGAGGCACCCGCGGGGGCGGGGGATATAGTCCCGCATGTGGGCCGTTTCCGGCTCCCGAGCTTCCTCCTTCTGATCCTGATTCTCGCTGGCTGCGGCGGTGGCGAGAAGGAGGAGTCTTCAGGAAAGCCCGCGACGCCGTCCCTCGTCGTCCGGCTGACTCCCGAAGCGATCCGCACCGCCGGCATACAGATTGCCGTCGTCGGCGAGATGGTGCTCCCGGCGGTCCTGTCCCTCACCGGGACGCTCGCGGCGAGACCCTGGCTGCCCGAGGAACAGGCCGCGCTCACGGACGCCGAAAGCGCCGACGCGAAGCTTCGTCTGGCCGAGGCCAACTTCGGGCGGCTTTCACGGCTCTACACGGACGGAGTCGCCGCGCGCCAGGATCGCGACACCGCCCGGGCCGCTCGGGACCAGGCCGGCGCCGAGGCCGCACAGGCGGATGCCCGGCGCGCCAATCTCGGCCTCTCGGCCGACTCGAGGGCGCTCGAGCGTCGGGCGAAGATCTGGGGCCTCGCCAGCCTTCCGGAGGGAGATCTGGCCCGCGTCCGCGAGGGTGAGTCCGTGGAGATCACGACCACGGCCTTTCCGGGACACCGCTTCCAGGGCAAAGTCGTCGGAGTCTCCCGCTCGGCCGATCCGGAGACGCGGAGCTTCACGGTGCGGATCGCCGTCGAGGATCCCGAAAGCCGCCTCCGTCCCCAGATGCTCGCGACGTTCGGCATCGCGATCCCCGAGCCCGAAGGGCTCGCCGTTCCTCGCTCCGCCATCCTCCTTGAGGGGAGCGGCTCCTTCGTCTACGTCGCGGAGGATCACAGGTTCCGGAAGCAGGCGGTCGTGACCGGGGCTTCCACGCCCGACGAGCTGGCCGTCCTCGAGGGACTTTCCGCGGGGCAGCGCGTTGTCGTCCGGGGCGCCGAGATTCTCGAGTCCGAGCGGCTGAAGGCGCAGCTCCGACCGGCCGACGAGGATTGACGTGCTGGGCCGTCTCGTCGGGTTCTCCCTGGGGCATCGTTTCGTCGTCCTGACGCTGGCCCTGGTTCTCCTCGGGTTCGGCGTCATCACGGCGTTCCGCTCCCCGATGGACGTCTTCCCGGAGTTCGCTCCGCCGCAGGTCACGGTGGAGACCGAGGCTCCGGGGCTCTCCGCCGAGGAGGTGGAGTCGCTGGTGACGCTGCGGCTGGAGCTGGCCATCAAAGGGACGCCCGGGCTCCGGACCCTGCGCTCGACCTCGATGTCGGGGGTCTCGAGCATCACGGCCATCTTCCGGGACGGAGCCGACGTCTACCGTGCCCGGCAGCTCGTCTCCGAACGGATCGCGACGGTCGTGCCCGACCTTCCGCGAAGCGTCGTCCCTCCCGAGATCGTGCCCCTGACCTCCGCCTCCAGCACGGTCGAGGTCGTCGCCCTGACCTCCGCCGGCCAGGCCCCATTCGACCCGATCGCGACGCGGACCTTCGCCGACTGGACTCTGACACCCCGGATCCTCGCCGTGCCCGGAATCTCCAAGGTCGTCACGTACGGGGGCCGGGTCGGGCAGTTCCAGGTCGTGGTCCGGCCGAGCGCCCTGCGCGACTACGACCTGACGCTGGGGGACGTGAAGGCCGCGGCCGGAGCCGCGACGACCATCGGCCCGGGCGGCACGACCGAGAGCCACGGCCAGCGTTTCCCGATCCGGGTCCTCTCGCAGGCCGCGACTCCGGCGGACATCGCGCGCGCGGTCGTCGCGTTCCGGGAGTCGACGCCGCTCCTCCTCTCGCAGGTCGCCGACGTGGGTCTCGGCCCCGATGTCCCGATCGGCGACGCCACGCTCGACGGCCGTCCGGCCGTCGTCCTCCTCGTCGAGCGGCAGCCGGGGGTCAACACGCTCCACGTCACGGCCGACCTCGACGCGGCGCTCGACGAGATATCGGGCCACCTTCCGCCCGGCCTCGTCCTGACGCGGAACCTGTTCCGGCAGGCCTCGTTCATCGAACAGGCCATCGGGAATCTCCGGACCTCCCTCTTCGTAGGCGGCATTCTCGTCGTGGCAGTCCTGATCGCCTTCCTTCAGAACGTCAGGACGGCCCTGATCAGCCTGATCGCCATCCCCCTTTCGCTTCTGACTGCCGTGGTGGTCCTCCGGGCCTTCGGGGCCACGGTCAACACGATGACGCTGGGGGGCCTGGCCATCGCGCTCGGCGAGGTCGTGGACGACTCGATCATCGACGTCGAGAACATCCATCGGCGGCTTCGCGGCAGCCGCGGCCTGCCGGACCCGCGCCCACCGCGCGACGTCATCTTCGACGCCTCGCTGGAGGTCCGGAGCGCCGTCGTCTACGCGACCTTCCTCGTCGCGCTCGTCTTCCTCCCGGTCTTCTTCCTGTCGGGCGTCGCCGGCAAGATCTTCTCGCCGCTCGGGCAGGCGTACGTCCTCTCGACCCTGGCCTCTCTCGGCGTCGCGCTTCTCGTGACGCCGGCCGCCTGCTCGGTCCTGCTCGGCCGGGAGTCGGGGGCGGAGGGGGAGAGCCGGCTCGCTGGGTTTCTGAAGCGCCGCTATGCGGGGATTCTGAGACGGTCCCTCGGACGGCCGCGGCTTCTGGCCGTACTGGCTCTCGTCCTGTTCGTTCTGGCGGCGGCGGGCTCTCTGTTCCTCGGTGGCGAGTTCATCCCGGCCTTCGAGGAGCACGCCTTCATCCTCCACATGGCCGGCCTTCCCGGAACGTCTCTCGCCGAATCGGTCGAGGCGGGCCAAAAGGTCGAGAGGCGCCTCCTCGGAATTCCCGGGATCCTCTCGGTCACGCAGCGCGCCGGGCGCGCGGAGCTGGCCGACGAGGTGGCCGGCACCGAATCGAGCGAGCTCGACGTCTGCGTCGCGCCGGAGGTGCGGAACCTGGACCGAACCGTCGAGGAGATCCGGCACGCGCTGTCTGGATTTCCCGGCTTCTCGTTCGCCGTGAGCCAGTTCCTGAAGGAGCGGATCGAGGAGGTGGCGGGCGGCGAGGCCGCTCCCGTGGCGGTGTCGGTCTACGGTCCCGACCTCGACCGGCTCTTGGAACTCGGAGCGGATGTCGCACGCACCATGAGCTCCATTCGGGGCGCCCGGGACGTCAGCGTCGAGCCTCTGACCAGGATCCCTCAGATTGTCATCGACTTCGACCGCGCGCGGGCGGCGCAGCTCGGCGTGTCGGTCAAGGATCTTCAAACCGACGTCACGACGGCCCTCGCCGGGAGCCAGGTGGCCGAGGTCTTCCAGGGCGATCGGATCGTACCGGTCGTGGTCTGGTACCCGAAAGCGAGCCGGGAGGATCCCGAGAGCATCCGCGCCCTGCCCGTCCGGACCGCCTCCGGCATCGTGCCGCTCGGAAGCCTCGCCGACGTGAAGGTCCGGGATCTGCCGAGCCGGATCACCCGGCAGGACGGGGCCCGCAGGATCCTGATCACGTGCGACAGCGCCCGCAGCATAAGCGCCTTCACCCGGGAGCTGAAGGCGCGACTCCTGGGATTGCCGCTCCCGCCGGGATTCTCGGCCCGCGTCTCCGGCGACTACGAGAGCCAGCAGCGCTCGCTTCGCGAGCTCCTCCTCGTGGCGCTCGTCTCGATGGTCGGGATCTTCCTGCTCCTCTTCACGGACCTCGGCTCGGGGCGCCGGGCCACCCTCGTCCTCGTCAACCTGCCGCTGGCGCTGATCGGAGGGGTCGGGGCGGCGCTTCTCTTTCGTGTGACGCTCTCCCTCGGCGCCCTCGTCGGGTTCGTCACGCTGTTCGGGATCACCGCCCGGAATGCCATCATGCTCATCTCGCACTACCGGCACCTCGAAGAGCGGGAAGGAATTCCTTTCGGGGAAGAGCTGGTCCTTCAGGGCTCGCTCGACCGCCTCACGCCCATCCTGATGACGGCGCTCGTGACCGGGCTGGCCCTTCTCCCGCTCGCCCTCAGCGGGTCCCGGGCCGGACAGGAGATCGAGCACCCGATGGCGGTCGTGATCGTCGGGGGGCTCTTCTCCTCGACGCTGCTCAACCTGCTCCTCATGCCGTCGTTCTACCTGCGGTGGGGGCGCGGCCGAGGCGATCGCGCGCCGTCCCGGGCCGGCCGGCCCGATATCGAGTAGGCTGAGTGGAATGGAGTGGGTGCCCGCGATCGTCGGCGTTCTGCTCCTCGCCTTCGGGCGGCGGCTCTACTGGCTCTTCGTCGGCGGGATCGGCTTCGTCGTCGGCTTCTCGCTCGCATCCAGATTGACGGACCGCCAGCCCGGGCTGATGCCGCTTCTCGTCGGGCTCGGGGCCGGGCTTCTCGGGATCGTCCTGGCTCTCGTTCTGCAGCGGGTCGCCGTCATCGTGGCGGGACTTCTGGCCGGAGCCTGGCTCGGCGTCGAGATCTGGCCTCTTCTCGCTCCCGGACCGCTCCGGGCCCCGTGGCTGCCGGCTCTCGTCGGCGCGGTCGCCGGCGCCCTCCTGGCCATCACGCTCTTCGACGCCGTTCTCGTCGTCCTCTCGTCGCTCGTGGGGGCCGCCCTTCTGGCCAGGCTTCTTGGGGGGAGGCCTGCCACGCAAGCCATCGTCCTTCTCCTTCTGGCCCTCCTCGGGATCGTCCTGCAGACGCGAGCGCGGCGCCGAGAGACGTAGACCAAGGCGGGCGTCAGGCCCTTGCCAGGTCGTCGAGCGCCTGCGCGAGCCGCGCGAGCCCCTCGCGGAACTCGTCCGTCTCGACGCAGAGGCCGACCCGGAAGTGGTCGGGCCGGCCGAAGTACTCGCCGGGGACGACGCTCGTCTCGTACGTCTCCCGGAGAAGGCGGCAGAGGGCGCCGACGTTCGCGGAGAGGAGCTTCGGGAAGACGACGGTGCCGTGCGGAGGGACGAAGCAGGAAAGATCGCTCCTCGCCGAAAGGAACTCTCTGAAGAGCGCCCGGTTCGTCTCGAGAAGGGCGGCGAAGGCGGGTGCGAGGTCCGATAGCTTTGCGAAGGCGCGAAGCGCCAGCGTCTCGGCCGGCCTCGCGTGCGTCACCCCGAAGAGATCGTTCAGCCGCCAGAGGCGCCGGGCCAGGTCGCGCTCGGCGAGGACCCAGCCGCAGCGGAGGCCGGAGAGGCCGTACGCCTTCGTGAGGCTCGACGTGACCACGAACCCCGGCCCGAGCCGGTGCGCGCTGCGCGGCGACGACTCGTAGAGCGTCTCGAGGTAGACCTCGTCCACGAGGACGTGCGCCCCTGCCTCGCGGGCGGTCTCTCCGAGGCGGAAGAGCGTCTCCTCCGGCACGAGGGCGCTCGAAGGGTTGTGGAGGTTCGTCAGCGCGATGAGGCGGGTCCGCGGCGTCATCGCCCGGGCGACGGCCTCGGGGTCGATCCGGAACTCCTCCGCCGCTCCCCGCGCGAAGGTCACGACGCCCGCTCCGAGGAAGCGCGCCGCGGAGACGATCAGCTCGTATGTCGGCGCCTCCACGACGACGTCGTCGCCCGGCGCGAGGAGCCCGGCCAGGACGACGAAGTTCGCCATCGAGGCGCCGGGGAGGTGGACGACGCAGTCGGGCGATGTCCCGAAGCGCCGGGCGATCACCTCGAGGAGGGGCGGCCAGCCGTAGCCCCCTCCGCCGCCCGACTCGACGTCTTCGGGCGCGGCGCCAAGGGCGGCGAGCGGCTGGTCGGGAAGGCCGCTTCGCGAGAGGTTGAAGCGGGCACCGGACCGTGTCTTGGCCCATTCCATGTACGGCGAAGAGGTGGCGCGGGTCATCGCTTGCGGGTCCATAGAAGATACGCCGGGACGCCAGAGAGGAGGAGCACAAGTCCGACAGCGGAGTTGGCCGGGTAGCGGACCCAAGCGCTCACCGCGACGGCGAGGCAGGCCGCGATGAAGACGAGCGTCGTGGCCGGATGGCCCGGCATCAGAATGCGCGGGGGAGGCCCGGCGCGCCGTCTCACGACGAAGAGAGCCGCGCCGGTCGCCGTGAAGAAGAGGGCGTCCACGGACATGACGAAGCCGAGGATCTCCTCGTACCGCCCCGAGAGCGCGATGGCCGCCGCGACCGCTGCCTGCATGAGGATCGCCACGGAGGGGACCCGGGTTCGCGGTGACAGCTCGGCGACCTTCCGGAAGAAGACGCCATCCCGCGCCATGGCGAAGTAGGCCCGCGGGAGCGTCAGGACGCCGTGGGAGAGGAAGCCGAGCGTCGAGATGGCGATGCCGAGGGCGATGAGGCGGCCGCCCCTGCTCCCGAGGGCGCGTGTCATGACGTCCGAGGCCGGTGTGGGCGTCCCGGCGAGACCGGCGGTCCCAAGGACGCGCACACAGATCCAGCTCACCGAGACATAGAGGAGAACGACCCCGGAGACGCCTCAGAGAAGCCCGCGCGGCAGGTCGCGCTCCGGGTTACGGAGCTCCTCCGCGGCGAAGCCTGTGTTCTGGTAGCCGCCATAGGCGAAGAAGACGGGGACGAGGGCAGCTCCGAAGGCGATGAGGAGACCTCCCGCGGCCGGTGACGGCGAGACAGCTCTCGCTGGCACCGCAAGGAGCCCTGCCGCCACGAGGAGGCCGATGGCGGCCATCTTGACGACCATGAGGGCCGACTGGAGGGTTCCGCCGGCGCGGACGCCGAGAAGGTTGACCGCCGCGACGCCGGCAAGGGTCGCCACGGCCATGGCCCCGTCCGGCGCGGCGAGGCCCGTCAGAACCTTCAGATAGCGCGCGAACGTCATCGCCACCGCGGCCTGTCCGCCGCTGCCGGTCACGAGGAGGAGCGTCCACCCGTAAAGGAAGCCGAGGAGCGGGTGCCACGCCTCGCGAAGGTAGGCGTACTGACCCCCCGCCTCGGGAAAGCGCGCGGCCAGCTCGGCGTAGAGAAACGCCCCGAGAAGAGCGATCGCCCCGCCCGCGAGCCACGCGAGGAGCGTCAGGGAGGCTGCCGGAACCTCGCGGGCGACGACGGC
>JBLMYG010000105.1:0-2828 GCA_050258155.1 Acidithiobacillales bacterium | reverse complement strand
GGGGTCCGTGGGAGCGGGGGTGTAGATCTCCTCGTGCCCCTCCGGCCCGCGCACACGGAACTCGAAATCGCTCCCCGAGATGGCGCTGACGCCTCCCCGCTCGACGAGTCCGATCGAGAAGGCGTCGATGTCTCCGAACGCCTTCACGACGTCGGCCGGGACCGGAATGACGGCGTAGATGGCGCCCCCCGGGCTGTTCATCCTCCAGCCGAGCTCTTTCTTCACGGTCTCGACGAGGATGTTTCTCCGGCTCTCCAGCTCCCGAAGGAGCGCGCCGTTGTACGACGCGACCTGATCGGGTGCGGTCTCGTTCAGGGACAGGTGGCTGATCAGCGCGTTCTGCGGCGTCACGGCCGGACAGCCGCTGTGAGAGCGGTTGTAGAAGTAGACGTATCGGACGACACGGGTGTCGTACGACGCCAGGTAGCCGAGGCGCTCGCCCGGGATCTGCATCGTCTTGGAGTAGCTGCCGCAGACGACGGTCTTCCGGAGGACGTCCGGGGAGAAGGGAGGCGTCTTCTTCCCCTCGTAGACCATCCTGTGGTACGCGGCGTCGAGGATCAACGGCAGGTCGAGCCCCCGGACGATCGCCTCGAGCTTTCTCTGCTCGGACGCTTCCGTGATCACGGCGCCGTCCGGGTTGTTGATCTCGCTGAAGAGGAGGGCGGCGAGCCGGTCCCGGACCGGGTCGCAGAGCTTCAGGATCGCGTCGGGATCCGAGACCCGTCCCTGCTCGTCCACGAGCGGCACTGGCCAGAGCATGCCGCCGTGCATGTCGACGATGAGGTTGTGGTTCTGCCAGGTCCTCTGGTTGACGACGTAGAGCTTCCTCTTCTCCGTCAGGAAGACCGAGATCGCCGCGCCGAGGGCTCCCGCGCCGCCGGGGGTGATCGCGACGTGCTTCGGAATGCTCTCTTCCGTGAACTTGCCGACGTCGGCCCCGCTCGCCTTCGCTTCGTCCCGGAGCCGTTCGAGGATGAGGGCGCGCAGGTCGTCGGCGATCGAGTACCTGAAGACGAGCTTCTTCAGCCTCGGGTCGCCGTCGGGGGCCGAGTAGCCGATCCTCCCCTCGCGCAGGACCTCGCGGGCCGTCTTTTCGAGGCTCTCCCTGTATCCCGGCGGAAAGAGGCCGGGGGCGCAGACCTCTCCCGTGTCGGCCCGGACGAAGTCGGGATTCTTCGCGGCGAGGGCCCGGGCCCTCCCGGCGATGACGGTGATCGTCGACTTCTTCGAGAGGGTCTTGATGGCCCAGTCGGGCAGCGCGATGGTTTCGGTCATGAACTTCCCTCTGGCGGTGCGACGGGTGAAAGATCCCCGCGAGCCGGCCGGACTTTCGCGGCGGAGGATATGGAGTTTCGAAACGAGCCGCAAGAATCGCGCGTTTCGCCGGCCACCAGGGCCGCTGACCCATCGCCGGGAGGGAGCGATTCGAGCGCTGGATCCCTCAAGTCCCGTTCTCGGACGCGACCGGTCTTGTAAGAAGGTGCTCGCCTTCACCTCGAAGCCCCGGTCGTCCCTCGAGATAAGGCCCGTTCGTTCCAACACATAGAAACGCTTCTAGATGACGGGCACGTGACTTGCTCGGCCCTCCGCAGGAGGGAAACTCTTATGAAAATCGTGGAAAAGAATGCCCGCGGGTGGAAAGGGGTGAGCGCCATTGCGGCCGTGAGCGCCCTCGCCGTCGCGCTCGTGACAGGCGGCTGCGCCTGGAAGTCGGAGCGCGACCAGGCGCGAGCCCAGAAGCAGCAGCTCTCCGAGCAGAATCAGAAGCTCTCTGAATCGCTGCAATCCGTCAAGTCCGAATCAGTCGAGGCAAACGCCATCCTCGACGACGTGCAGAAGGGCCTCGAAGAGATCCGCACCAAGGAGCTGAAGGCCGTTCAGTCGTCGCTCCGCGTCGCCCAGGAAGGAAAGGCCGCGGGCGGGCGGCGCGACCAGCTCGAGGCCGAGATCCAGACGATCCGGGATGCCGTTCACAAGAACCTCCAGAAGCTCGCACGGCTCGAGAAAGCCAACAAGGAGAGCGGCGTGAAGGTGGCGTCCCTCGAGAAGCTCACGGCGGAGCTGCGACGGTCGCTCGAGGACAAGGACACGATGCTCGCCGAGCTGCAGAGCAAGGTCGCCGACCTCTCGAAGACCGTCGAATCACAGAACACCAGCCTGGCCGAGAAGGAAACGACGATCCACGAGGGCGAAACCCGGATGGCGCAGCAGACGAAGGAGCTCAATACGGCCTACGTGGCGGTCGCCTCGAAGAAGCTTCTCCAGAAGAAGGGCGTGGTCGAGAAGAAAGGCGCGATCCTCGGCGTCGGCGGCCGGTGGATCGAGACCGGCAAGTTCGACCCCGGAGTCTTCCGCGAGATCGATGTGACGAAGGAGCTCGAGGTTTCGATCCCTGCGCCCGCCAGCAAGGTCAGCGTCGTCACGGAGCAGCCGAAAGGAAGCTACCAGATCGTCGACGCAGGCCCCCACTCGAAGTCGTCGAAGCTCGAGGTCAAGGATCCCGCCGCCTTCTGGAAAGGCGACCGGTACCTGGTCGTGATGATCCCCGACTGAGCGGGCGGAGGAGAACGAAGAAGCCGTTGGACGTCGTCTTGAATTGAATTGCACCTTGAGTCAACGGTCGGGATGACGGGATTCGAACGCGCGAACCCTCGAATCGTATTAGGGTCTGCGTCGGCGAAGATTCTCCGTCCCGACCGGTTTCTGGAGCTCCTGCGCTATGTCCCGCGCCGAGGCCCGGTCGCGGCAGCAGCGATCTCCTGCGCCGCGCCCAGGCGGACGGCCACATGGTGAGAAAGACCGTCGTCCGCGAGCGGAATCGAAGA
>JBLMYG010000104.1:0-3161 GCA_050258155.1 Acidithiobacillales bacterium | reverse complement strand
GTCGTCCTCCGGACGCCCTCGGGCCCGATCCTCGAGGTGCCGCCTCTCATGGGGACGTTCTTCCTGCGCCGCGCGATGTGGGGCGGAGGCGTCTGCATGAGGATGTCGCGATTCCGGCGGGTGAACGCCGCCTTCGACCGGGAGCTGGCCGCGGGCGTACCGCCCGTCCTCTACTGCCATCCGTGGGAGTTCGACGAAGAGCACCCGTCGATGCCCGGGCTCTCGCTCGTCGGGCGCCTCGTCAGGTTCGCCGGGCGCCGGCGGACCGAGAAACGGCTGAAGGCGTGGCTCGAGCGGCACACGTTCGTCCCGATCTCGTCGATCGCGGCATCGCGGGAGGTCACGTCCGGAGAGAGTGATTCTTCGAATGACGAGAGCCGAGGGAAGGCGGCGTGACGAGGCCGGCCGCGCCCTCGCGAATCGTTCCCCCGGTCTCTTCCTCTTTCGCGGCCCTCTTCCCCGGCCAGCTCTCCGAGAAGCCGGGAATGGGCGAGGCGCTGGCGGCACGCTTCGATTTCGTCGCGGACTTCTACGAGGAGGTCTCCGCGAGGTCGGGGGTCGACCTCGCCACGACTTTTTTCGGCGAGGGCTCGCCGGCGCTTCACGACGATCTCCCGGCGCAGGTCGGAGTCTTCGCGGTGTCGGTGGCCGCGCTCGATGCCCTGGAAAGACTCCACGGACTGGCACCCGCAGCGGCGGCGGGGTACAGCCTCGGCACCTACGCCGCCTGCGTCGCCGCCGGGGCGATCGACCGGTTCGCCGCCCTCGAGGTTCTCCTGACGGCGCGGCGCCTTCTCGAGGAGGACCGGCGTCAGCATGCGGACCGGCCCGCCGGAATGGGCTTCGTCATCGGCCTCTCGCGGCCGGAGCTGGAGCGACTCGTCAGGGACATCCTCGATGAGCGAAGGCTCGGGGAGGAGGACCTTTCCATAGGGACCGAGAACGCGGCGCGGCAGTTCATCCTCACGGGGGAAAGGGAGGCCGTCGAGACGGCCATCGAAAGGGCCGCTCCAGTGGCTCTGAAAGCGGGGACGCTCCCGATCGGCCTCGCCATGCACAGTAGCCGTCTCGGCGATGTGACACGGCGCTTGAAGATTCTCTTAGAAGGTCAGACTGCGATTCGAACGCCGAAGCTTGGCCTGTACGCACCGATGCTTGGCCGCCGGGTCTCTTCACCCGAAGAACTCTCTTCGGTTCTCTTCCTTCAGCTCTCGCGCCCGTCGCACTGGTCATCGACCCTCGCCGCGATGCGGGCGGACGGCCTGTCGCTCTTCGCGGAGGTGGGGCCCGGCGACGTTCTCGCGAGGCTCCTCCGCTGGACCCTCCGGGATGCGAAGGGCTTCGTCGTCGAGAGCCCGGAGGGGGCCGACGCCCTCGCCCGCGCGATGATGCAACCGGAGGTGGCCCCGCATGGCTGAGGAATCCGGCGAAAGGCGGCGTGTCGCCCTCGTCACGGGGGCCTCGCGCGGGATCGGCCGCGCCATCGCCGAGCGCCTGGCGGGGGACGGCTTCCACGCGGTCGTGACCTACCGGACCGACGCGGCCGGGGCGGGGGAGGCGGCCCGGGCGATCACCGCGGCGGGAGGGAGCGCCGAGGCGGCCCGGTGCGACGCCGGGGTGAAGGACGACATCCTCGCACTTGTCGAGCGGCTGGAGAGGGAGCGGGACGGCGTCGACGTCCTCGTGAACAACGCCGCCGTTCTCCGGAACGGCCTCTTCGCCCTGATGCCCGACGCGAGCTGGGAGGTCGTCCTCCGGACCACGCTCGACGGCACGTACCACACGACGAAGGCCGTCATCCGGAACATGCTCCGCCGGCGCTGGGGACGGATCGTGAACATCTCGTCGCTCGCGGCGTTCTCGGGGAGCGCGGGCCAGACCAACTACGCCGCCGCCAAAGGGGCGCTCGTCGCCTTCACGAAGTCGCTGGCGGCGGAGGTGGGTCCCTTCGGCGTGACCGTCAACGCCGTGGCCCCGGGCTTCATCGAGACGGGGATGATCTCCTTCCTTTCGCCGGAAGCGCGGGAGGACTTCATCCGGCGGATCCCGATCCAGCGGTTCGGAGCCCCGGCCGATGTCGCGCCGCTCGTCTCGTTCCTCTGCAGCGACGGCGCCTCGTACCTGACGGGCCAGACGATCCGCGTCGACGGCGGCTTCGTCGGCTGACGGGCCCCGAGGCGGCCCTCGCGGCGGAGCTGCTTTTGTGGGGGATGTGAGTTGGTACACTCCGATGAGATGCCGCCGGGAGAGGACCTGAAGCAGCGGGTGAAGAGCCTGATCGTCCGCCAGCTGAAGCTGGAGATCGACCCGCTCTCCATCGGGGACGACGCGCCTCTCTTCGGCGAGGCGGCGGACGGCCTCGGGCTCGACTCGATCGACGCTCTGGAGCTCGTCCTCGGCGTCGAGAAGGAGTTCGGCATCAAGGTGCAGGACGAGGAGGTGGGGGTGACCGCCTTCGCGTCCGTGAACGCGCTCTGTGACTTCATCCGTCAGAAGGCGGCGTAATGTCCCGGGGGAACCCGGGGCCGACGGCGCTTCGCCCCGTCCCCCCGGACCCTCTCCGCGGCCCAGGAGAAGTGCAGGATGGAATCGCTCCCGCATAGGTACCCGTTCCGCTTCGTCGACCGGACCGTCGAGCGGACCGGAGCGGGGTGCGGGCGCGTTGCCGCCGTCCTCAGCGCGGGCAGCTGGGGCGCCTGCGGCGGGCCGCTTCCGGCGGGCCTCGTGGCGGAGCTGATGGCCCAGGCCGCGCTCCTCCTGTCGGGCGCCGGGCCCGAACCGGCCCTCGGCGCCGTACTCGCGGGCCTCTCGGGCGTGGTGGTCGAGCGCGCTCCGGAGCCGGGCGATGCCCTCACCGTTCGCGTCGTCGTCGCCGGCCGGATGGGCTCGGTCGTGAAGTTCGACGCGGCGGCCTTCGGCGCGGACGGGACGCGGATCGCCGCCGGCTCGATCACGGTCCGGCAGGAGACCACCGCCAGGGAGACGACAGCGTGACGGAGATCTTCCCGAGATCGAGCATCCTGTCCGAACGCGAGAAGCGCGTTGCGATCGGTGGCCCTCCCGACGGGCCGCTTCGCGGCGTCGCTTCGATCCTGAAGCGAGGGGGGTACCTGGTCGCGCACGTGGAGGATCTGGAGGCGCTCCTCGCCCTGGAGGCGGGA
>JBLMYG010000103.1:0-5980 GCA_050258155.1 Acidithiobacillales bacterium | reverse complement strand
CTCTCAGGTTCTGCGGATTGGGCGCAGGCGCTCGAGGGATCATTCCCTAGGACTTGATCTCTTCCCGGACCCAGAGCCCGTTCTTCTCGACGTAATTGAACCGCGGCTTCCCGTTCACCTTGTGGATGGCGGTGTCGGTGATGACGATCTTCCCGTCCTCGTTCTTCATGGTGAAGTCGACGTCCAGCATCGTGCCGTCCTCGGCCTTGAAGTCGGTGCAGGCGAAGTACGTGTCCTCCGAGAGGGGCGTCAGCTTGTCGGTGTGGACCTTGACGAGCGTCAGCTCCCACGTCTTCTTCAGGACGGGGTCGTCGATCTTGAAGACGCCGCCGTCGGCCTTCGTCTTCTCCTCGATCCGTGCCCTGATCGCCCTGTCGAGATCGGCGGTGGTCACGGTCTTCGCCTTCTTGGCCGTCGGGTGCTCGGACTTGGGGTGCTCCTGCGCGAGCGCGGGAGAGGATGCCAGGACAAGAGCTCCCGTGAGGGCCATCGCGTAACGACTCAGTCTCAAGGTCCACCTCCTGGCGGCGGATCATAGTCAGGTCGGTCGGGGCGTGTCATATCCTTTAGCCTTCGGAGGAAAGACGTGGCTCACTCCAGGAAGGGGATCGATCGTGTCCGCGGGCTCCTCGTCCTCGCTTCCGTCGTGGCCCTCGTCCGGGCGGGAGAGTCGACGGCCCAGTCGAAGAGCAAGGCCGGAACGGCGCCGCCCCCGCCGGACCCGTACCCGGGCCTTCCGAGCGAGATCCCGAAGACGTTCGAGCCGACGCGGACCGGCTTCGATTACGTCCGGCGCGACGTGATGATCCCGATGCGCGACGGGGTGAGGCTCCACACGGTCATCCTCGTTCCGAAGGGGGCGAAGGGCGCGCCGATCCTGCTGACGAGGACGCCGTACGACGCGACCGCGCTGACCAGACATGCATGGAGCTCCCATCTGGGGCGCGTCCTTCAAGGCTACGACAACCCCACCGATGTGATCGTGCAGGGGGGTTACATCCGCGTGGTCCAGGACGTCCGCGGCAGGTACGGGTCCGAAGGGGACTACGTGATGAACCGCCCCCTGCGCGGGCCGCTGAACCCGACGCCGGTCGACCACGCGACGGACACCTACGACACGATCGACTGGCTCGTCAGGAACGTTCCCGAGTCGAATGGCAGGGTCGGCATCCTCGGAATCTCGTACGACGGCTTCCTGCCGCTCATGGCTCTCGTCCACCCGCATCCCGCGCTCAAGGTGGCCGTGCCGATGAACCCGATGGTGGACGGGTGGATGGGGGACGACTGGTTCCACAACGGAGCCTTCCGCCAGCTCGGGATGCCCTACTTCTACGAGCAGGAGGCCGACCGGAAATCCGACATCAAGTGGTGGACGAGCCACTTCGACGACTACGAGACGTTCCTCGTCGCGGGATCGGCGGGGGAGCTGGGACGCCAGCGCGGCCTCGAACAGGTCGGCATGTGGCGGAAGGTCCTCGAGCATCCCGCCTACGACGCTTTCTGGCGCGAGCAGGCGATGGACAGGATCCTGGCCGCTCAGCCCCTGACGGTCCCGGTGATGCTCGTCCACAGCCTCTGGGACCAGGAGGACATCTACGGCGCCATCGCCGTCTACAAGGCGCTCGAGCCGAAGGACAGCCGGAACGACGAGGTTTTCCTCGTGATGGGGCCATGGCATCACGGGCAGGAGATCCGTGACGGCAGCGCCCTCGGTCCGATCCGGTTCGGCAGCGACACGGCCCTCACCTTCCGCCGGGAGATCCTGCGCCCGTTCCTCGACCAGTATCTCAGGGAAGGCGCGCCGAAGGCCGACATCGCCCCGGTGACGGCCTTCGAGACCGGGACGAACGTCTGGCGGCGCCTCTCCTCGTGGCCGGCCGGCTGTACGAACGGCTGCACGATCAGCCCGACACCGCTCTACCTGTCTTCCGGATCGAAGCTCGGGTTCGCCCCGCCGAAGCCGGGGGAGGCTCCGTACGACGAGTGGGTCTCCGATCCCGCGAAGCCCGTCCCGTTCCACGCCCGCCCGATCGTCCCGGCGAGCTTCGACAAGGGAAAAAGCTGGCGCGAGTGGCTCGTGAGCGATCAGCGCGAGGCGTCCGGCCGGCCGGATGTCGTCGCCTTCGTCTCGGACGTCCTCACCGCGCCGGTCAAGATCAGTGGCCAGCCGGTGGCCAACCTCGTGGCCTCGACGAGCGGGACGGATTCAGACTGGGTCGTGAAGCTGATCGACGTCTTTCCCGACGAGGTGGCCGACGAGCCGCCACTCGGGGGCTATCAGCTCATGATATCGGCGGACATCTTTCGAGGCCGGTACCGCGAGAGCCTCGAGGTTCCGAAGCCGATCGTACCCGACGAGCCGCTCCTCTACCGCTTCGCCCTTCCCACCTCGAACCACGTCTTCCTGCCGGGGCACAGGATCATGGTGCAGGTCCAGTCGAGCTGGTTTCCCCTCTACGACCGAAACCCGCAGAGCTTCGTGCCGAGCATCTTCTGGGCGAAGCCGGCCGACTACCGGAAGGCCGTGCAGCGTGTCTGGCACGCTCTGGGCCATGCGAGCTTCGTCGAGCTGCCGCTCGTCATCGACTAGCTCAGGGACACGAAACCGGCCAGCGGACCGCGTCCGTTGGGGCGACATTCTGGCACGGCAGCGCTTTTGCTCAATCCCAAGCCGATGGAGGGAATCCATGCATCCGGAATCGAATGAGCCCAGAGAATCCACGCTCCTACGATCGGCGGCCTGGTTTGCGACCGTCGGGCTGGTCCTGCTCGTCGCGCTTCTCGTCCTCCGACCCGGGCCGGGGCACAGTCTGGCCCTGGCCGACGGAAAGGGGCTCGAAGGCAACGATATTTCCGTGCTCGCCAGCGAGAACCGCGCGTTCGAAAGGATTGCCGAGAATGTCACGCCGGCCATCGTCAACATCCAGACGACCCAGGTGGTCAACGTCCAGCAGTCGCCCTTCTTCCAGGACCCGTTCTTCCGGCAGTTCTTCGGCGGGCCGTTCAACATTCCGCGCAAGCAGCGCGAGCATGCCCTCGGGAGCGGCGTCATCGTGACCCCCGACGGCGTGATCGTGACCAACAACCACGTCGTCGCGAAGGCGACCGACATCAGGGTGATGCTGGCCGACAAGCGGGTCTTCAAAGGCAAGGTGATCGGCACCGACCCGGACACCGACGTCGCGGTGATCCGGATCGACGCGAAGGATCTCCCCACCGTGCCATTCGGCGACTCGTCGTCCCTCAAGGTTGGGCACATCGTCCTCGCTTTCGGCAACCCGTTCGGGCTCAACTTCACGGTCACGCGGGGGATCGTGAGCGCCGTGGGGCGCGCCGGCCTCGGCATCGAGAGCTTCGAGGACTTCATCCAGACCGACGCCGCGATCAACCCCGGCAATTCGGGCGGGGCCCTCGTCGACATTCATGGCCGCCTCGTCGGCATCAACACGGCGATCGTCTCCAGCGGGTCCGGAATGGACGGGGGAGGAGGCTCGGTCGGGATCGGCTTCGCGATACCCGCCAACATCGTCAAGCACGTCATGGAGAGCCTGATCAAGACCGGAAAGGTGGAGCGCGGCTACCTCGGCGTCTCCGTGGGCGATCTCTCGGAGAAGCTGGCCAAGCAGTTCAACGCCCCCGACATCGCCGGCGCCATGGTGGAGGACGTCACGCCCGGCTCACCGGCCGCCCACGCCGGCCTCAAGGCGGGAGACGTGATCCGCAGCCTCGACGGCCGGCCGGTCGCGTCGAAAGACGAGCTGACCTCGGCCATCGCCTCGCGAAACCCCGGGACCGTCGTGCGCGTCGGGATCCTTCGCGACGGCAAGACCGAGACCGTCACCGTCACGCTCGGCTCGCGTCCGGCGAACCTCGGCCTGGCCGCGGGCACGGCAAAGGTGCCCTCGGGAAGCACGCTCCGGGGCGTCACGGTCCAGAACCTCACGCCTCCGCTTCGGGAGCAGCTCGGCCTTCCGGCCGACACCACAGGCGTCGTCATCTCCCGGATCGATCCGTCGAGCCCGGCCGCGCAGGGAGGGCTGCAGCCCGGCGACGTGATCCAGGAGCTGGACAGGCAGCGGGTCCGCAACGTGGCCGACTTCGAGCGCGTGGCGGCGGCGGCCAAGGGCGAGGTTCTCCTCCGGATCATCCGGGACGGGAACGGGGTCTTCGTCGTGATCTCGCCAGCAGATTGACAGGTCCAGCGCGGGTCAGGCCGCGCCGGGAGACGCCGGCGCGGGACCGGGAGGCTCCTCGCGCGAGCCGAGGAGTTCCCGGAGCGCGGCGCTCTCCACGGTCTCATCGCGGAGCAGGGCCGCCGCCAGGCGATCGAGCTTCTCGCGGTTCTCGGTGAGGAGCTTCAGGACGACCTGGTGGCGCGCATCGAGGATCTCGCGGACGTCCTGGTCGATGCGTGCCGCGGTCGCCTCGCTGTAAGCGTGCTGCTGGGAGAGCTGATAGCCGAGGAACGGCTGCGTCTCGTCCTCGCCGAACGCCTGGGGGCCGAGAGTCCCCATCCCCCACCGGGTCACCATCCTCCGGACCAGACGCGTGGCCTGAACGAGGTCGCTCTCCGCTCCGGTCGTCACGTCGCCAAAGTTGAGCTCTTCGGAGGTCCGGCCCGCCAGCATCACGTCGATTCGGGCCAGCAGGAAACGACGGCTGTAATTCGCGTGGTCCTCGCCCGGAAGCTGCTCGGTGACGCCCAGAGCACGCCCTCTCGGAATGATGGTGACCTTGTGAACGGGGTCGGCTTCGGGTGTCAGCCAGGCCGCCAGGGCATGGCCGGACTCGTGGTAGGCGACCACCTTCCGCTCGCGAGCGTCCAGCAGGCCCGGCCTCGCTCCTCCGAGCCGGATCTTGTCCAGAGCCTCCTCGAAGTCGGCCATCGCGACCTCACCGCGCCCGTTCCGCGCGGCGAGAAGGGCGGCTTCATTGCAAAGGTTCGCCAGATCGGCGCCCGACATGCCCGGAGTGGAGCGGGCCAGGACGCCCAGGTCGACGTCCGCGTTAAGTCGCACCTCCCGAGTGTGGATGCGGAGCACTCCCTCGCGCCCCGCCCTGTCGGGCGGCCCGACGATCACCTGGCTGTCGAATCGACCCGGCCTGAGGAGCGCGGGGTCGAGGACGTCGGGCCGGTTCGTGGCCGCGAGAATGATGACCTGGTGAAGCTCGTCGAAGCCGTCCATCTCGACCAAGAGCTGATTGAGGGTCTGCTCGCGCTCGTCATTTACGGCCCCGAGGCCGGCGCCCCGCCGCCGGCCGACGGCGTCGAGTTCGTCGATGAAGACGATCGCCGGTGAGGTGGACTTGGCCTTCGCGAACAGGTCGCGGACGCGGCTCGCCCCGACCCCGACGAACATCTCCACGAACTCGGAGGCGCTGATGCTGAAGAAGGGGACCCCGGCCTCGCCGGCGACGGCGCGCGCCAGAAGGGTCTTGCCGGTGCCCGGGGGGCCCACGAGGAGCACGCCGCGGGGGATCCGCGCGCCGATCTCCTGGTACTTCCCGGGGTTGCGGAGGAAATCGACGACGTCCCTCAGGTCGGCCTTGGCTTCGTCGGCGTCCGCCACGTCCTGGAACGTGACCGGAGGCGACTCTGCCGAGAAAGGGCGGGCCCGGGTCTTGCCGAAGCCGAGAATGCTTCCTTGCTGGTTCTGGGCCTTCCGGGCCATCCAGACGAAATACCCCACGAGAAGCACCATCGGCATCCAGTCGACGAGAAGCGTGACGAACCACGGACTGGACGGCTCCGCCACGTTCACGACGACGTGGTTGTCCTCCAGGATTCCCATCAGCTTGGGGTCGCCCACGGCCTGGGGGAACAGCGTCGTGAACCGCGAATAGGAGACCGGGCGCGGTGTCGGGGCCGGCGGGCTCGCGCTGGCCGCCGCTCCCGGCGGGCGCGTCGTGGAAGGAGTCGCGGCCGGAGCGGGACCGGGCTTCTTCTCGGGCGGCCAGACGACGGGTGCGCCGAAGGTCC
>JBLMYG010000102.1:0-2998 GCA_050258155.1 Acidithiobacillales bacterium | reverse complement strand
CCGCACCTCACCGGCCGCCCGCTCACGCTCGTGAGGTGCCCCGATGGGACGTCGAAGCCCTGCTTCTATCAGAAGCACGGTGGTTTCACGGTGCCGGCGAGAGTCCGGCGGGTTCGGATCCGGGAGAAGACGAAGGCGGGCGAGTACCTCGTCGTGGAGGACGTCGGCTCACTCGTCGCGCTCGTCCAGGTCGGAGTCCTCGAGTTTCACACGTGGAACGCGAGGGTCCCCTCGGTCGACCGGCCGGACCGCATCGTGTTCGACCTCGACCCCGGCCCCGGCCTGCCGTGGGAGAGCGTCGTCCGCGCGGCGCGTCTCGTGAGGGAGACTCTCGGGCGATCGAAGCTCCGGAGCTTCGTCAAGACGACGGGCGGCAAGGGCCTCCACGTCGTCGTCCCCCTGGTCCCGGCGGACGGATGGGACGCCTGCCTCGCTTTCGCGAAGGGCGTCGCGGCCGAGATCGAGGCGCGCGAGCCGTCCGCCTTCACGACCGGGGTCTCGAAGGCGAAGAGGCGGGGGAGGATCCTGCTCGACGTCCTGCGCAACGTGAGGGGGGCGACCTCCGTCGCCGCCTTTTCCACGCGCGCCCGGACGGGGACCCCGGTTTCGTTCCCGCTCGCCTGGAACGGGCTCGAAGACGCCACTCCGTCGAAATTCACCGCGCCGGGGATCCTCGAGCGAGTCGAGGAAGGGTGGAAGGACCCGTGGGCAGGGTACGCCCGCCTGAGGCAGCGGCTCCCGCGCCCGCGGCCATCCGGCCGGGGCCGCTTGCGCGAGGAGGCGAACGCTCTGCCGCCTACCTCGGGCGGGGGGTCATCACCGCGAGCGTGACGGTCGCCTTGGAGACGAGGCGCTCGGTGCCGGCCGCCACGCAGAAGACCTCGGACTCGGCGACGGTGAGCTGCGCGCCGGCCTTCAGGACCCTGGCCCGACAGATGAGACGGTCGCCCTTCGCCGCGCGAAGCAGGTTGATCTTGAACTCGGCGGAGAGAACGTACTGTCCTTTCCGCAGGAGCGTGGCGGCCGCGCCGCCGGCCGTGTGGTCGGCCATCGTCGCCTGAACGCCGGCGTGGACGAACCCATCCTGCTGGAGATGGCGCCGCTCGAGCGGAAGGACCGCCGTGCACGTGCCCTGCCCGACCGATTCCAGCCGAAGCCCGAGCTCCGCGGCGAAGGGCGCGCTGGTGAAGATCCGATTCGTCTCCTCGGGGATGGCTGAAGACACTCTTCCTCCTCCTTGATGCGGCGACACGATATCGCGGAGACGGGCGGAATCCCGCCGCCGGTCCGATCCGGACAGATGGGGGAGCGGGGAGGCCGGGAACGCGCCCGCTGCCGAACGTCGTATCGTTCCGCCGCGCGAGGGACCGTGCTCGCGCGTCACGTGTCGTAAGAGGAGGGCTGACCCATGTCGGCGAGCCGCCGTTCCGTCTCGACCGGAAGTCCCTACGAGCCGATCATCGGCATCTCCCGGGCCGTCCGGATCGGCCCGATCATCGCCGTGGCTGGCACCGCCCCTCTCGGCCCGGACGGCCGGACCGTGGGGGTCGGCGACGCGGCCGCGCAGGCGCGGCGGTGCTTCGAGATCTCGAGGCTGGCCCTCGAACAGCTCGGCGCGTCCCTCGCGGACGTCATCCGCACCCGCGTCCTTCTGACGCGCATCGAGGACTGGCGCGCGGTCGGCGCGGTTCACGGCGAGCTGTTCCGGGACATCCGGCCCGCGAGCACCATGGTGCAGGTGAGCCGCTTCATCGATCCGGAATGGCTCGTCGAGACCGAGGTCGAAGCGGTCGCGAGCCCCTAGGCGCGCCCGGTGAGGCTGTATCGTTCGTCGGATATGGGAGACCACGAGCACTTCAGGGTCGACTCGGAGACGGCGGATGACAAGGCGATCCGACGGCTCCTCGAGGGGGACACTGTGAGAGGGGAGAAGGCCGTGAAGGTCGTGTCCGTCAACGTCGGCCTGCCTCGGGAGGTCGATTGGCGCGGGAAGAAGGTCCGGACGTCCATCTTCAAGGCGCCGGTTCAGGGCCGGGTCCGGGCCGGCCGGCTGAACCTCGAGGGGGATCAGCAGTCGGACCTCTCCGTCCACGGCGGCAAGGACAAGGCGGTCTACGCCTATCCGTCGGAGCACTATGTTTTCTGGAGGAAGGAGCTCCCGGACGCGGAGCTTCCCTGGGGTGCATTCGGTGAGAACCTGACCACCGAGGGACTTCTGGAAGAGAACGTTTGCGTCGGCGATCGCCTTCGGTGCGGATCGGCGGAGTTCATCGTGACCCAGCCCCGGATGCCCTGTTTCAAGCTGGGCATTCGATTTGGCCGGCCGGAGATGGTCCGGCACTTCCAGCGGAGCGGCCGGAGCGGCTTCTATCTCGCCGTCCTTCAGGAAGGCGAGGTGGCCGCCGGGGACCCACTCGAGCTGGTCGCCGCGGACGGGGACCGCGTGAGCATCGGGGAGATCGTGCGACTCTACACGGCGGATGCCGCAGACCAGCCTCTTCTGCGCCGGGTCAGCGAGCTGCCAGCGCTCCCGGAGGGATGGCGGAACCACTTCCGGTCCCGCCTCTGGGATCCGGATGTGTGACGCGCGTGTCATGGATGACTGATGCCGCCCGTCTGCTTGCGCACGACTCTGAAAGGGGTATCGTGAAGCGGCAAGCAAGAAACCGACGGAGGCAACATGAACACTGGTCGCGCTCGGGTTCTCGGCACCGCCCTTGCCCTTCTTCTGCTCGGGGCTTCCGCCTCGGCCGACGATAGAGAGGCCACCGGCAAAGCCCAGGCTGCGGCCAGGGGCTGGCTGGCCCTGACCGATGGCGCGAAGTACGGTCAAAGCTGGGACGAAGCGGCCTCCTTCTTCAAGGCCGCAATCACCAGGGGCGACTGGGAGAAGGCCCTGAGGGGAGTCCGTTCTCCTCTCGGAGCCGTCGTCAGCCGCAAGGTCAAATCGGCAACCTTCACGCGCACCCTCCCCGGCGCTCCGGATGGCGAGTACGTC
>JBLMYG010000101.1:0-3126 GCA_050258155.1 Acidithiobacillales bacterium | reverse complement strand
TTCCTCTGTCTCGAGGTGATCGTCCTCGTCCTCTTCGGCCGGCTCGCGTTCGGCGTCGACGTGAAGGGCTCGGTCTTCCTCTTCGCCGTCATCTGTCTCGCCGGGGCGTTCAGCTTCGCCGGGCTGGGCCTTCTCGTCGCCGCGCGGCCGACGACGATCGAGGGGGTCTCCGGCCTCGCGAACCTCGTCCTCCTCCCGATGTGGATCCTCTCGGGCGTCTTCTTCTCTTACGAGCGCTTTCCGGCCCCGGCGATCCCCTTCATCCGCGCGCTCCCCCTCACGGCGCTCAACGACGCCCTCCGGGCGGTCATGAACGAGGCGGCCGGCGTCGGAGCGGTCCTCCCCCACCTCGCCCTGATGGTCGCCTGGGGGATCGTCTGCTTCGCCGTCGCCCTGCGGCTCTTCCGGTGGAGGTAGCTACTTGATCCGTTCCAGCTCGCCCTTGATGCCGATCGGCATCGGGATCTTCACGTCGAGCCCGGTGTGCTGGATGGCCAGGGTGTAGATCCCCGGCTCCCACTTCCCCTGCGGGTTCTCGAAGAAGAGATCGCCATAGGCACATTCGAACGGACCCAGGCCGCGCAGGTCGTACGTCAGGAAGGTCTGAGGGACCTCCTGAAAGCCGATCCGGACGAGGGAGCGCCGCGAGGTGAAGTACCCCTCCATCGGATCGCGCGAGACCTCGCCGATCCCGACGACGCGCCGGATGTCCGGGAAGCCCTCAGTCACCTTCTTCTGGCTCGGCAGGTTGAGGCGCGTCCCGTCGGGGAGGAAGAGGGAGACGTCCTCGCGGTCGACCTCCACGCTCCCCACGAGAGGCATGATCCATGTTTCGAAGTAGGTCCAGCCCTCGTTCGGGTGGAGCTGCGGGTATTTCCAGCTCACCGCCACCTGGATGTTCTTGTCGCGGTAGCGGGCCACCGTCTGCCCGAGACGCTTGACGGTCTGAGCCTCCTCTGCGGCGCGGGCGTGACCGGGCAGACCGAGAGGGAGGGCCAGCAGGGCGAGAGCGAGTGCGAAACGGACGATTGGGCGGTTCCTCATCAGAAAGCTCCCTTGCGGGGTGCGGCTGTACAGTCGGCACCCCCCTTTCTTTCCCTAGCATGACTCATACCGCTCGGAATGTCGCCCCCGGGGGAGGCGGTCACTCCGGGCCGCCGCCTTCCCCGACCCTGACGAAGCCGGCGTTGACGGGAGCCGGCACCGGGCTCTCCGCCCCCCGGACGCTCTTCCAGATCGCCTCGTTCAGCGGAATATCAGGCGCGGCGTCCTCCCGCGAGAAGTCCCACGTTCCCGAAAGGGCCTGCATCGGGGCCCCCGCGGGGTTTTCTTCATAGAGAGGCGCCCGGGCAGCGTGGTGCACGAACGGCGTCAGGTCCGGCGCGTCCGAAAAAGTGTTCGTCATGGGGGTGGCCGAGGCGTCGTGCTGGGACATGGGCGGGAGGCCGAGGATCAGCTCCATCGTCCGAAGCATGGAGGTGGTCGAGTACATCGTCGAGTCGACGGCGCCCCCCCGCCGCGTCCACGGCGAGACGACGAGCGCCACCGTCCGGTGCGCGTCGACATGGTCGCAACCGTTCTGGGCGTCGTCCTCCACGACGAACACCGCCGTCTCCTTCCAGAACGGCGACCTCGACAGCGCCTCGACGAGGCGCCCGAGGGCCAGATCGTTGTCGGCGACGTAGGCGCGCGGCGTCAAGGCCCCCTTCTTCGTCCCGGCCGTGTGGTCGTTCCCCAGCCTGATGATCTCGAGGCGTGGCATCTCCCCCTTCTTCTCGTACTCCCGGAACTCCTTCAGCCAGAGGTCGACGCGCGCGTTGTCGGAAACCTCGAGGTCGAAGCCGGGATAGAAGGGGCAGGTGAAGGGGGCGAGATTCTCTTCCTTCGCCTCGAAGCGCCCGGTGAACTTCGGCGTCGCGAACCCGGCCCCGACCCCGAGGAACTCGCCGTAGTTCCTGAGCGAGACGCCGGCGCGCGCGGCGGCGTCCCAGAGGTACCCCGCCGTCGGCGCCGCGTTCGGCTCGCCCCCCTCGAAGACGTACCCCCAGCCGTTTCCGGCGTATTCGAGGGGCCAGACTTTCTCGACGAAGTCGGTCGCGTAGGCCGCCGTCGACCAGTTGTGACCGTCGGCGGAGACCTCGGCGTCGGCGTAGAAGTTGTCGAGAAGAACGAACTCTTCGGCCAGGGCATGGGCGTTCGGCGTCACGTCGCGCCCGAAGAGGACGAGCGACGGATCGCCGTTCCCTTGCGGCAGGTCGCCGAGCACCTGGTCGTATGTCCGATTCTCGCGGATGACGTAGACCACGTGCCGGATCGGAGAGGGGACGCCCGCCGAGGCGGGGATGACGGCCGAGGCCTTCGCGGGAGAGACGCTCCGGACGGCCGGCTTCCGGTTCGCGGAGGCGCGGGCGGTCAGGCCGCCAAGCTCTCTTCGGGAAGGGATCGACACGATCGAGACGGAGCCGGGCAACCTCTGGACCAGCCCGGGCGCACCTCCCTTTACCGGCTTCTCCGGGTTCGGGCCGTCGGCTGCGTTCGCCCGCGAGCCCGATCCCTTCGCGTTGGCGACGAAGAGCGTCCTCCCGTCGGCCGAGACGCCGAGAGCAGACGGGTACCATCCGGTCGGGATGAAGCCAGAGGCGCGGGACGTAGCCGGATCCCTCCCCACGGCGACCACGGCGACCGCGTCGTCGTCGGCGTTGGCCACGAAGAGCGACCGGCCGTCGGGCGAGAGGGCGAGCGCGTTGGGTGTCGAGCCGTCGGGCTGCACCTCGGCCGAGGCCGTCCCCGGGCCGTCGGGACCCATCGCCACCGCGACCTGCCGCACGACTTTCCGGCCGGAAACGTCGATCACGGCCACGCGGTTCCGGTTGGCCTCGGCCACGAAGAGCGTCTTCCCGTCGGCCGAAAAGACGGCATCGCAGGGGTGATCGTCCGTCGAGACCGTTCCCATCACCTGCGCCGAGGCGGCGACCACGAGGGTCACCGACGCGCCGCCCCAGTTCGTCACCGCGAGGATCTTCCCGTCGGGGGAGAGGACGGGACGATACGGGTGCTTGCCGGCAGGTACGACTGCGACGGTCTTCCCCGTTCCGAGGTCCAGCTCGACGACGTCGTCCGCGAGGA
>JBLMYG010000100.1:0-5893 GCA_050258155.1 Acidithiobacillales bacterium | reverse complement strand
GGGACGATCGCCGAGAACGTCTCCTTCTTCGACGCTTCGATGCCCCGCGGGACGATCGAGACCGCCTGCCGCGAGGTCGGCCTCGGCCGCCTTCTCGACCGCCTGCCCGAGGGACTCGATGCAAGGCTCTCGGAGCGGGGCGGCGGCCTCTCGGTCGGCGAGAAGCAGCTCGTCTCCTTCGCGCGGGCCCTCGCGCGCGACCCGCGCCTTCTGATCCTCGACGAGGCGACCTCGAGCGTGGACCCGGAGACCGAGACCCTGATCGAGCGGGCCGTGGCGCGCCTCCTCACCGGCCGCACGTCCATCGTGGTGGCCCACCGCCTCTCGACCGTCGTCCGCGCCGACAACATCCTCGTCCTCCGGCACGGCGAGGTCCGGGAGTCGGGGACGCACGCGGAGCTGCTGGCGAAGGGAGGCCTCTACGCCCGGCTCTACGCGCTCCAGCTCAAGGACCGCGAGGCCGCGGCCTAGAATCGCAGCATGGCACAGCGGGCCCCGCTTCGTGTCGAGATCGTGGCCCGGCCGGCCGCCGCCGCACGCTCGCTCGCCGCGAGGATCAGGGCGATCGCAGCCGCTCGCCCTTTCACCCGCTCCTCCGAGACGGTGATGGCCGGCGCGGTCGTGGTCGCGGTCCTCCCCGCCCTCCTCCCGAAGCTCGTCGAGCTCCTGAACTCCTGGCTGGCGGCCCGGAAGGGGCGGAGCGTCCGCGTGAAGGTGAGTCGAAGGGACGCCGAAATCGAGGTCGAGTTCGCTCCGGGAGAGCAGGGCGCTGAGGAGATCCTCGATATCGTCGACCGGCTCGAAGCGCGTCTCGGAAGAAAGAAGCGCTGACCCCCCTACGGCCTCTGCTGCCCCATCTTCTTCATCATCTCTTCCATCTGCTTGCGCTGCTCGGGCGTCATCTTCTTCATCGCCTCTTCCATCCGCTTCTGGGCCTCTTCCATCTGCTTCGCCTGCTCGGGCGTCTGCGCCATCATCCCCATCATGCTCGTCTCTTTGTACCCGGGCGGGACCTCGAACATCGATGAAGGAATCGGCCGCCGCTCGACCTTGGTCAGCTCCATCGTCCACGATCTCTTGACGTCGGGGTCCGTCGACGTGAACCGGATCGGATAGCCCTCGAGGCCCGCCTCTCTGAGCTTCTGCAGGAAATCGCTCTCCCCGCGCCTCCCGCGGGCGATCGCCCTCATCCAGTCACCCGACATGAATTCCTTCGACATGCACGCTTCGAAGGTGTCCTTCTTCCCCTCCTGCGTGATCTGGTAGTTCTCGCACGGCAGTCCCGCGACGGTCTCCCGGCCGAGCTTCTTGATGACGTACTTGGGCTCCTGTTTCTTCGTCGACTTGGCCATCTCGTGCATCTTCTTGGAGTCGAGGACGGCATAGGTCCTCATCCTGTCGTTGACCATGTAGACCTTGTCGGGATCGGAAAGCCTTCCGAAGGAAACCATTCTCATCGGCTGGCCGCCCGTCGCCTTCGCCATCTCCGGGCTCGATATCTCCATCTCGCTCCGCCAGCCGACTTTCGAAACGTAGGTCTTCCCGGTGCCGGTGACGTTCGCGCGCTCCCCGGTCGCCGTGATCTTCAGGTCGGCCTCCCCCTCGAATTCCGCGTTCGCGGTCGCGGCGACGAAGAGAAGGGCGAGCGCCCCGCGCACGAATGTCTTCACGTCCGTTGCTCCTTTCAGGTCCTGGGGCTTCCGCTTCCCCGACCGGCGACTGAGTCTACATCCACAGGCAGCTACTGCTTCGGTGGCGCCTGCTTCTTCAGCATCTCCTCCATCATCTTCCGCTGCTCGGGCGTCATCTTTTCCATCTCTCTCTGGAGCTGCTTCCGGGCGTCCTCCATCTGCCGGGCCTGCTCGGGCGACTGGGCCATGTTCTCCATCATGCTTTTCTGCTCGTAGCCGGGAGGCACCTCGAACATCGCGGCCGGCACGCCCTTCCGGTCGAGCTTCGTGATTTCCATGCTCGTCTGCGAGCCGGGCTGGCCTTTCCTCGTCATGGTCAGCCGGAGGGGGTACCCTTCGACCCCCGCGTTCTTCAGCGCCTTCAGCCACTCTCCGCCCTGATCGCCCTGCATCGCCCGGAGCCAGTCACCGCTCACGAACTCCTTCGAGACGCACGCCTCGATGACCGTCTTCCTGCTCTTCGAGCTGATCCGGACGTTCTGGCAGGGAAGGCCCGCGACGGCGGCCTTCCCGAGCTTCTGGACGTCGAACGTCTCCTCGCCGGCCTTCGCCCTGGCGGCCAGCTCCCGCATCTCCTTCGTGTTGATGACGGAATAGGTCTTCATGGCATCGTTGATCGAGTAAACGACGTCGGGATTCGAGATCTTCCCGACCATGCACATCCGGAACGGCCTCCCTCCCGTCATCTTCGCGACCTCGGGATTCGACATCTCCACCTCGTATCGCCAACCCGTCTTCGAGATGTAGACCCTGCCGGAGCCGCTGACCGCCTCGCCACCGGGCCCGCCGGAGGAGGTGATCTTCATGTCGGCGACCCCTTCGAAGTCGGCACGGGCGGTCCCCGCCGCAAGCAGAAGGACGATGACCCCCTCGAGGATTCTCTTCACGTGAGGCGCTCCTTTCATCACGGGACGCGGAGTCTGCGGACCGGCGCCGGCTCACCCCGCGCGGCGGAGGCGACCGGCGGTCTCCGCCGCCTCCCCGAAGGATACGACGACGAGCGTCTGGTCGTCCTCGGGAGGGCGATTTCGCGTGAACGCCGCCACCGCGCCGAGGAGAACGCGCCGGATCTCGTCCGACGAGGCGCCACCGTGCCTCGCGAGGAGCTCTTCGAACCGGGTGAAGCCGAACGGCTCGCCGTCGTCGTCCAGCGCCTCGATCAGCCCGTCGCTGTAAATGATCAGACGGTCACCCGGATCGAACGCCGCCTCGCGCTCCACGAACGGGGAGCGGCGCCTCACGCCGAGAGGGAAGCCCCACGCCGAGAGCTCCTCCACGCTCCCCGTCGCCGCGCGGAAGACGTAAGGGTCGAGGTGCCCGGCGGAGGAGTAGGTCAGGCGCCGTCGCCCGGTGTCGAGGACGCCGAAGAAGAACGTCATGAGCGTCCGTCGCGGCGCCGTCCGGAGGACCGTCTCATTCAGGACCTCGAGGACGCGCCGGGGCGAGGGGTCGTAGCCGACCTGAACGAGGAGGGCCGACTTGGCCATCGCCATGACGATGCCGCTCGTCAGTCCGTGCCCCGAGACGTCGCCGACGGCCAGGCCGAGCAATCCTCCCGGGAGGGGGAGAAAGTCGAAGTAGTCGCCGCCGATCTCGGTCGCCGCGCGGTAGTGGGACGCGATGCTCGCCCCGGAGAGGTCCGGGTCCTCCTTCGGAAGGAGCGCGCCCTGAATCCGGTTGGCCGCATCGATCTCCGCCTTGATCCGCTCTCGCTCGACGATCCGCTTCACGTGCGGGGCGAGGTCCTCGTAGGCGTACCGGACTTTTCGGCGGGTCAGGATGCCGGCAACGCCGAGCGCGACGAGGCCCCCGAGCGGGAGGGCAAGGGCGGCCAGCGGCCCGTGGAGCGCCGGCCCGGAGAGGCCCGGGAGGAGCGGCCCGAAGCCCGTGATGATGGCCGCTCCGAAGAGAGCCGTCGAGGCGGACAGGAGGTCCGAGGCGAGAAAGACGGCGACGGCGGCCGCCGCTCCGCCGGCCGCCACGACCACTTCCGCCGCGATCGGCCGGACCGGCAGGGCGAAGCCCATCATGAAGACGCCGACGAGGATCGCGAGGAGAAGGCCGGCGGCCACGCGCCCCTTCCGCCAGAGCGAGCCGAGGACGCAGAGGAGGGGGACCGCCGTGCCCGTGATCGCCTTCACGAACCCGGAGACGACGAGCGAGAGCGCGGCGCCGGACGAGCCGAGGATGACCGTGGACGCGTCGCCCAGCGCGGGAAAGGCCTTTCCCCAGAGGAGAAGAGGCCATCCGGCGAGGAGTGTGGCGGCAGCGATCGCGGGGGCCGACGCCGCTCCCCGGAGAAGGGCGGCGCCGACGGTGGCGTTCACCGCATCGCCCTTGAGAAGGGCGTCGAAGGAGGCCAGCCGGTCGCCCCACCGCTCGCGCGCGGTGCTCTCCCCCACCGACCAGGCCACGAGAACGAGGAGCGCCACCGGCAGGTCGTAAAGGAGAAACGTGAAGGCCGACACCGCCCACGTCGTCTGGCGAGCGTCGAGTCCTCCGAGGCCGGTCCCGTATGCCGCGAGGGTTGCGAGGAGAGCCCTCAGAAGGAGCGAGGCGGCCATCACGACGGCAAAGAGGACGCCGCCCGTCACCACGCCGACTTCGCCGGCGTGATACTTCTTCAGAAAGACGACGAGGAGGCCGATCAGGAGGGCGAAGGTCAGGCCGAAGCGGGCGAACGTGAGAGCCACGTCGCCGCCGAAGTCGTCCCGAAAGCTCCTCCCGTCCGCGTACTCTTCGAAGAGCACCCACCCCGCGAACTCGCTGCCGGCATACTGCACGCCGAGGTAGAAGCCGATGTCCCCGGCCGGCAGGTCGGGTCTGACCTTGTACCGGAAGAGGTGATCGGTCCGGCCGCGGAGGGCGGTCGGACGGACGCTCTCGAAGACCGGGGCGGGGGCTCCGGGAAAGGCGCGGGAGGCGACGAAGGCGTCGGCGAGCGGCCGGAGCGATTCGGCCGACGGCCTTTCCCCCGGCTCCTCGGCACGAAAACGGCGCTGTGCCCAGAGGAGGCGGCCGTCGACCCCGACGACGACCTCGCCGAAGGAGGGGTTCTTCTCGAGGCCGATCCGGTAATACGTCACCCGGTAGCCGCCGAGACGGGGGCCGATCACGGGATCTGCGGCCGCTGCGATGCGCCGCGCGCGGTCGCCCCGGAACTCCTTCTCGAGGATCGGGGAGTTCTCCCACGTCACGATCTCCCACGCGCTGCCCACCGGTATGCCGAGCTTCTTTGCTTCTTCGTCCGCGATGCGGGCCGCCTCGGCGCGCGTGATCGAGAGACCGCGCGGCTGGGGCGCCGAGTAGTACGGGAGGAGCGCGACGTAGATGGCGAGACCCACGAGGCCCGCGAGCGCCCAGGCCGAGCGTCTCATCGGATCTCACACCCCGGGGCAGACCTCGATCCGGGCTTCGACATACGACCCCCGCCCCGAATACGCAGCGAGCGGGGCCGAGGTTCTCGAAGGTGCCTTACCATCCCGGCATGCCGGGTCTTCTCCTCGTCGCCCTGCTGGCGCTTCCCCGGCCGGTCCCCCCGATCGTCGAATCGTATATCGAGGCCTGGTTCGCCACCTTTCCATCCCGGGCGACCGAGGCGGGGCGTCACGACGTCGACGAAAAGCTCGAATCGCTCCCCCCGGCGAAAAGAACGGAATGGCTCGAATTCAACCGCCGGATTGCCGCCCGTCTCCGGCGATCCCTCGAGAATCCCGGCCTCTCTCGCGACGACCGCCTCGACGGCGAGCTCCTTCTCCGGCAGGCGGAGCGCGTCGTCTTCGAATGGGGAACCTTGAAGCGGCCGGAGCGTGACCCGATCTTCTGGACGGAGATCCTCGCCAGCGGACACGTCGACCTTCTCCTCCGCGACGACCTCCCCTATTCCGAACGGCACCGGCGGGCGCGGGAGCGGGCGAAGGGAATTCCGCGGCTCGCGGCCCAGGCTCGGGCGGCTCTTTCGGGAATGCCGTCCCCGGATCTGTCTCCCGAGCTCTGCCGCCTCGCGGCGTCGCAGGCCAAGGCCACGGCGGCCTTCTACCGGGAAGGATTCGTCGCCTCTGCCGCTTCCCTGGGGGAAAAGGCGGCTGCCGACGCAGCGGCGACCGGACGGACCGCCTCCCGGAGTCTGGACGGTCTTTCGTCCTTCCTCGAGAAGACGGCCCGACGCGCCACGGGTTCGCCGCGGCTCGGCCCTTTCTACG
>JBLMYG010000099.1:0-9274 GCA_050258155.1 Acidithiobacillales bacterium | reverse complement strand
CGGGGGGTCAGCCCGTGAGGGCGCTTCGTTCCGGGGGTTTCGGGATCGCAGGGATGGCGGGGGCCCGTCGGGCTTTCCTTCTCTTGCTGACCTTCTTCCTGGGGGCGGAGGAGGCGGCGGCGGTGACGCTCGCGACGCGTTACATCGGGACGGTCTTCGGCGTGCCGGACCGTTACGACTACGCCCCCTCCCTGATGCGGAACACGAAGTCCGATCCGTCGCTGGTCCGGTGCTGGTTCGGAAGCGAGGAATGGGGAGGGCTCGTTCGCGTGGACGCAGGGGGGCCCACGTTCCGGGACCCGGAAGGCCACGTCTGGTCCGACCGGGGCTTCACCGGGGGGGAGTCGTACCGGACGAGCCGGCCGATTGCGGGCACGCTCACGCCGGTGGTCTACCAGAGCTGCCGGGAGGGGTCGTTCAGGTACACGTTCTCCGGCCTCCCGCTCGGCTCGTACGTCATCACGCTCAAGTTCGCGGAGATCGTCTACACGCGTCCGGGAGAACGGGTCTTCGATGTCGTCGTGAACGGGGGAGCGGTGGGCCGGCGCGACGCCCTCGACGTCGTCGCGGCCGCCGGCGGCGCGGACCGGGCGCTGGATCTCCGGTTCTGGGCGTTCGGCACGACCAGCGTCGACATCACCTTCCAGGCCCGCATCGGAGAGCCGATGATCTCGGCAATCGAGATCGACGTGCCGTTCCTCGACACCATCAAGTACGCCGAGTCGCGTTCCTTCCCGGGTGGCTGGTGGGGCGGCCCCGTCGTCCTCTGCCCGAGCGAAGGGGGCGCGGACCTCTTCGAGGCTCCGGACGACCCGCAGTGCCGGACCGACTTTCCCTCCGGCCCCGACCGTTTTCTCGTCAACGATCCTTCGGTCGTCTTCGTCGACGGTCAGTACTGGATGTACTACACGTCCCCGCAGGTCGGTCAGCCGACGGTCGGCACCTGCAACCAGGTCTTCCTCGCCCGCTCGGCGGACGGCCGGAGCTGGACGAAGTCCCCGGATCCGGCCGTGCCGCCGCAGCCGGTGATTCCGTACTCCGGAACCTGCGACGGAACCACGCCCTTCGAGTACGGCGTCGGCGAGGCGAGCGTGGTGTACAGGGACGGCGAGTTCTGGGCCTTCTACTACGAGTCGACGGGCCCCGGAGACTGGAGGGAGATGCTCGCGACGTCGGCCGACGGGGTCAGCTTCACGCCGGGCGTGAGCATTCTTCCTGCCGGCACGCTCGGCTTCACCGGGGGGGACGTGAAGTGGATCCCGGGCTGGAAGCTCTGGCTTCTCGTCGGCGCCGTCCGGACGTATCCCCATCTCTTCCCCGACCCCGCGACGAAGGGCATCATGCAGTGGAACATCTCGCGGGACGGCGTCCACTGGCTCCCTCATTCTTACCGTCCGTCCGACCGAGAGTTTCGGACGGCCCGGTACCAGAACATGGCGCCGGGCCTCCTGGCGGACGAGCTGGGATGGCTCGGCGACGGCCGCGCTTCGGAGACGCTCACGGTTCCGGTGGTCTACGGGGCGGGGACGGCCGACGCGAGGACGTGGGATCTGGACGCGATGGAGCTGACGTTTGCCCTCGAACCGCTCTCGGGGAGCCTCGACGAGATCACGCCGGACCTCCAGGCGCGGGGGTGGGCGTACGACCCGGACACCGGGACGAACGATGCTGCGGCCAGCGGCTCACCGACTGCGCCCCTCGGCTTCGGGACCCCGGTGCGGGTCGTGGCGACGAACACGAGAACGGGGAGAAGCCGGACGGGCCCGTGGCAGCCGGCCGAGCTTCCCCGGTGCGAGCTCGTGACCGGGGGCCAGGCTCCCGACTGCTATCACGGTTTTCTGATCGATCTCGAGGGCCTTCTCCCGCCCGGAACGTGGTGCGTCCGCGTCGAGGGTCTCGAGTTTCCGGACTCGGGCCAGACGTTCCTTTCCGGGGAGCAGATCGTCTCGATTCCCGGGCGCAGGCGTCAGCGTCCGGATGGCCCCTAGCGCCGCGGCCCCGACGACCCGACGCGGCCATGGAGATCGCAATGGTCGCCGTGCGGGTGATGCAGAGCATCTCCGACCATGAAGTCGACGTGATCGCCATGCGGAACCGCCTCGTGGGGGCCGCCGGGCGCGTGCCGGCACCCGCACTCCACAGGGGCGCAGGCGCAGGGGCGGCTCCGGCTCACCTCCAGCCGGTGCTCGTCGGCGTGCCCCTCGTGCGGCGCATGGAGATGGCCGTCGTGCAGGTAGTCCGAGTGGTCGCCGTGGCGTATCTCGCGATGACCGCAGCCGGGCCCGTGACGGTGCTCGTGGTCGTCGTGCTCGCTGCAGGTCATGGCTCTACCCCTTCGAATCCTCTCGCCGGAACGAGGCTCCGTCAACCATCCCGTTCGGGGCCTCGGTATCCGGGACACTATGAAGAGTGCTCCGCGGAGGACCAGCTTGAGCAAACCGGGGCTGCGCCCCGACAATGGGGAGAATGTCCCGGCTTTCGACCCTTGCGCTGGCCCTCGCCGCGTCCGCCTGCGCCGGCCCCCCGCCGGCCCCGGGCCGTCTGGCGGCCGCGGCGACGATCTCGCCGCTCGCCGACATCGTGGCGCGGGTGGCGGGCCCCGGCTGGACCGTGCGAACCGTCATCCCCCCGGGGGTGTCACCTCACGTCTTCGAGCCGACGCCGAAGGACGTGCGTCTCGTTGCTCCGGCGCGTCTCGTCGTGACGGTCGGGGCGGGCTTCGACGGCTGGGCGGCGAAGTTGGTCGCGGCGTGCTCGTCGCAGGCTGCGCTGTTCGACGCGGGCCGGGCGGCCGGGATCGAGGCCGCCGGACACGGCGCGTCTGACGACGAGCATTCCCACGGCGACCTCGGACACGACCCTCACTGGTGGCTCTCGCCGCCCCTCGTCGGGAAAATCCTGCCTGCGCTGGCGGGGGAGCTTTCGGCCCTCGACCCGGAAGGAGCCGCCGGTTACCGCAGCCGGGCCGCCGACCTCGCCGGTGAGCTCTCCCGTCTCGACGCCGAGATCGCCCGGACTCTGGCCCCTGTCGCGGGGTCGTCCCTCGTCACGACGCACAACGCCTGGAGCTATTTCGCGGCGCGCTACCGATTGAAAGTGGCGGCTTCGGTCGAGCCGGTGCCGGGACGCGAGCCGACGCCGCGGGAGTTCCGTGCGCTGGTTCTCGCGGCGCGGCGCGAGGGGGTCCGGACGCTCTTCACGGAGCCGGAGTTCCCCCCTGACGCCGCCCGGGTCGTCGCGCACGAGGCGGGACTCCGAGTCGAGACGGTCGACCCGATCGGCGGCGTCCCGGGACGCGTCTCGTACGAGGAGCTTCTCCGGTACGACGCGCGGACCTTCCGCGAGGGGCTGGAGGCCCGATGAGCGTCGGGATCCGCTTCGAGGGAATCGCCGCCTCGCTGGGAGGACGCCCGGTCCTCCAAGACGTCTCCTTCGCGGTGCTACCGGCGGCCCGGACCGCCCTCGTCGGGCCGAATGGCGGCGGGAAGACGACGCTCGTCCGGATTCTCGTCGGCGCGCTCGCGGCGGTGTCGGGCAGGGTCGTCTTTGTCGACGAGTCGGGACGCGAGGTGCCTCGGCCCCGGATCGGCTACCTCTCCCAGCGCTCCACCCTTTCGGCGCAGGCGCCCGTCTCCGGGGTGGACCTCGTGGCCCTCTCTCTCGATCCCCGCGCCGGGTTCGGTCGGCACGTGGAGGCGCGCCGTGAGGCCCGGGCGGCTCTCCTCCGGGCAGGACTCCCCGACGAAACGCTCGACCGCCCTGTGGGCAAGCTCTCCGGAGGGCAGCGCCAGCGCGTCCTCCTGGCCCGGGCGCTCGCCGGCAGTCCCGCGATCCTCGTTCTCGACGAGCCGGACACCGCCCTCGACGCCAAGGGCCTCATGACCCTGCGCCGCGTCATCGCCGAGGAGGCGGGGGCGGGGCGGACCATCCTCTTCGTCTCGCACGACACCGACGCCATGGGAGGCGCTGACGCCCTCTTCCGGGTCGACGGCCTCGTCCGGGAGGAGCCCGTGCAGGTCACGCCGTGATCGAATTCCTCGCCTATCCCTTCTTCCAGCGGGCTCTCGCCGCCGGCGTGGCGGCAGCGATCCTCTGCGGCGCCCTGTCGTTCTTCGTCGTTCTGCGCCGGCTCGCCTTCGCCGGGTCGGGCGTGGCGCACGCGGCCTTCGGGGGTGTGGCCGTGGCGACGCTGGCCGGCCTCCCGCCCGGTCCCGGGGCCCTCGTCGCCGCGCTCGTCGTGGCCGTCGCGGCGGCGCGCGCCTCGGAGGCTTCCGGCGTGTCTGAGGACGCCGCCATCGGGGTCTCCACCGTCGCGGCGATGGCCGTCGGCGTCGTCGCCCTCGGGTTCGTGAAGACGAACGTCGACCTCTTCGGCCTGATGTTCGGGAACATCCTGACGGTCTCCCCGGCGGACCTCGCGATCCTCGTCGGCACGGCGCTCGGCGTCCTCGCCGTCTTCGCAGCGTGGTTCCGTCCGCTCCTCCTCGCCTCGGTGGACGAGGACGGAGCCCGCACGGCCGGCGTGAACGTCTCCGCGATGCGCCTCCTCGTCCTCGTCCTGATCGCCCTCACGGTCGTCGTGGCGCTCAAGGTCGTCGGGATCCTCCTCGTCGCGGCCCTCCTCGTCCTTCCGGGCGCGATGGCCCGGACCCTCTTCGACCGCTGGCCGGGCCTTCTCTTCGGATCGATCGGCGCCGCCCTCGTCATGGTCCTCGGGGGCCTCTTCCTCTCCGTAGCGCTGAACGTCGCCTCGGGGGCGGCCATCATCCTCTTCGGCGCGCTCCTCTTCGTCGCGGCGTTTCTTCTCTCGAGGCGCCCCAGCGACTGAATCTCGACTAGACTCCGGGGAAGCGAATGGACCGAAAGGAGTCCTCATGATCCAGCTCCCCCCTCTCCCGTACCCGGACAACGCCCTCGCCCCGGAGATCTCGGCGAACACCATCTCTTTCCATTACGGCAAGCATCACAAGGCTTACGTGGACAACACGAACAAGATGATCGCCGGGACGGAGCTGGCCGACGCTTCTCTCGAGGCGATCATCAAGGCCGCGGCCGGCAAGCCGGACAAGGCCGGGCTCTTCAACAACGCGGCGCAGGTCTGGAACCACACCTTCTACTGGAAGAGCATGCGACCCAAGGGGGGCGGCGCTCCATCGGGGAAGCTCAAGGAGAAGATCGAGGCCGACTTCGGCGGACTCGAGAACTTCAAGAAGGAATTCGCGAGTGCCGGGGCCACCCAGTTCGGCAGCGGCTGGGCCTGGCTCGTCCTCGACGGCGGCAAGCTGAAGTGCGCGAAGACCCCGAACGCCGAGACGCCCCTCACGACCGCGGCCAGGCCTCTCATCACGATGGACGTCTGGGAGCACGCGTACTACCTCGACTGGCAGAACCGGCGCCCCGACTACATCACCGCCTTCCTGGAGAAGCTCCTCAACTGGGAGTTCGCAGCCGGGAACCTCTCGAAGGCCGGCTGAGGCACCCGGTTCTCAGGTGTCGAGACGGGCCGGCCCCGCGCCGGCCCGTCTCTTTCAGGCCAGGGCGGCCCTTTCTCCGAGGAGCCAGCGGGCGCCGGCGAGGAGGAGGAGCGTCGCCCCGAAGGTGGCGACGATGGTCGCGCCCGTCGGCAGGTCGAGATAGAAGGAGAAGGCGACGCCCGCCGCCGACACCGCGGCCCCCATCGTCCAGCCGATGAGGAGGCGCACGCCGAGGCGCGTGGAGAAGAGCATCGACGTGACCGAGGGGACGATCAGGAACGAGAAGACGAGGAGAACGCCGGCGATCGACACGGAGCTCGTCACGACGAATCCGAACGAGACATAGAAGAGAAAGTCCCAGAAGCGGACGTTCCAGCCCCGCCGCTCGGCCTCCGGCTCATCCCGCGAGATCAGGAGAAAGCGCTCGCGGAAGACGAAGTGGAAGATCCCGACGAGGGCGTAAAGGAAAGCGGTGCGCCCCAGCTCGGGCCAGGACACCGAGAGGATGTTCCCGACGAGCATCTCCTTCAGGTGCTCCGTCTCGCGCGTCGCCTTGGACATCACGAGGACGGCGCAGGCCGCCGAGACGGCGTAGACGATGCCGATGATCGCTTCCTGCGGGATGTTGGTCTTCCGGTGGGCCCTCGTGAAGGCGAAGATGGCGGCTCCGAGGATCGTGAAGCCGAGCGAGAAGACGTAGGCCGCGTGGGAGTGGATGTCGTACCCGGCGAGGTAGCCGACCGTACCTCCCAGTGCGGCGATCTGGGCCAGCGAGAGGTCGACGAAGATGACTCCCCTCTCGACGACGTGGACGCCGAGATAGGCGTGGATGCCCGTCAGAATCAGACTCGCCACGAAGGCCGGGAGCAGGATCTCGAGAACCGTCACGCTACTTTCCTCCGAGCGCCCGGACGACGGCCGAAAGGTCGGTGTCGAAGAGCGAGAAATAGTCTTTCGCCTCCGGCTCGCCACCGACGGAGGGCGTCATGACGACGACCTTCGCCCCCGACTTCGAGGCCACGAAGTCGGGGTCCTTCCGGTCGAAATAGACCTCCATCAGGATGAGCGGCACCTTCTGCTCGCGCATCAGGTTGATGATCTCGAGCTTGTGCTGCGGGGTCGGCGGGATGCCGGGCTTGGGCTCGAGATAGCCGACGACGTCGAGCTTGAAATACCTGGCGAAGTTGGGCCAGGAGTCGTGGTAGGTGACGATCTTCGTCCCCGCGTACGGCGCCATCATCGCGTTCCAGCGCGCCTCGGCCTGCGTCAGACGGGCCTCGAAATCGGCGAGGTTCCTGCCGTAGGCGGGGGCTCCCGCGGGGTCGAGCGCGGAGAGCTTCGCGGCGATGGCGCGGGCGATGACCCGGCCGTTCTCGGGGTCGAGCCAGTAGTGCGGATTGCCATAGGGATGGACGTCGCCCATCGCACGGGTGACCTGCGTCTTCGGCTTCTGGAGAATCTCGCAGCCGATCGAGGCGTCGAGGTAGGCCGGGCCCGAGGGCTGGATCGCGTCGTTCCGCGCCTGGTCGAGAAGGGGCGGCAGGTAGCCGATCTCGAGCTCGAGGCCCGCAGCGATGAGCAGGTTCGCCGAATGGAGCTTCAGGATGAACGACGGCTTCGGCTCGACGAAGTGGGGGTCCTGATACCCCTTGGCGATCGATTCGGCCTCGACGCGGTCCCCCCCGATCGTCTGCGCCAGCGAGGCGAAGTCCGAGAGGGTCGTGACGACCTTCAGCTTCGCCGCCGCCGCCGGCTGAGCAGCCAGAAGAGGAACGAGTGAAAGGGAGAGGCTTCGAAGAAGCCTCGATAGCCGATGCCGGGCCGAGGCGCAAGGCGAGTCAAGGCCGCCAGGGGCGCCCGCGAAGCGGGTCTGCCTAGACGCGCGAGCGCCGCAGGCCATTCCTCTTTCCAGAGACATCTTCGTCCTCCTCCTTACTAGAAAGGATGGGCACCGTGCGCCCCGATGGCGAATTGGAGCTGCAGGATGGCCTCCGTGGCCGTCGATTTCCCTTCCGGTCCGAGGTCGTAGACGTTCCGCCGCAACTGGGCGCGAACCTGCGAGAACTCCGACGGCCAGAAGGTGAGGATCAGGGAGTCGCCCCGGTCGTGGAGGGACGCGTCGTCGGCGTGGTCCGATTCGTCGTGCCGGTAACCGACGAACCAGCGCCGGCCGAGCTGGTACTGGGCCAAGGCGTAGAGGCCGGACGCGTGAACGGTGCCGGCGGGAGACTCCTGATCGGAAAGGTAGAGCTCGGTCCGGACGAAGAGCGACCGGTAGAGTCCGCGCTGGAGGGGCTTCCACCGGAACGTCGCGTCGATCCCGGTCAGGCTCGTGCGGAATCCGGGCCCCTGAAGGTTGTTCCCCTGCGTCCAGGAGCCTCCCAGCTCGAGGTTGGTCGAATCGGAGAGGTCGCGATAGGCCTTCAAGTGAAAGAGGGGTTCCACGTCGTTCCGGCCGTGTGCCTCGAACAGGTTATCCGACGTGCCGCGAAAGAGCTGGGCCGTCGCCTCCAGGAAGATTCCTTCGGGAGCCGGAACGATGCGCGAGAGGGAGAAGCCGGCATCCTCGATCCCGTCCTCGCTCCCGAGGAGGTTCTTCATCGGCAGCGGGTCGTCGGCGAAGAGCCGGACGTGGAGGTGCTCCGTGTTCAGCTTCCCGAAGGCCCCCTTCATCCAGCCAGCCTTCAGGAGAATCTCCCCGGGAAGGTTGAGGAAGGTTATGTAGCCTTCCTCGACGCCGACGTCTCCTTTCTCGGTTCCGAAGGTGAAGAAGAAATCGGCCCGGGCGTACGGGTCGACGATCGCCTGGAGCCCGATCTCGGCCTCGTGGAGGGCAAGGCTGGGCATCGGGTCCACCTCGTTGTGTCCGGTGACGCCGAGGAAGTCGCCGATGACGGAGATGTTGGGATTGAAGACGTTCCCGGTCTGGGGCGTCTGCGCGAAAGACGGCAGGCTCGCGGCGCAGAGGAGCGCGGCGAGGGCGGCCGTTCGAAGGTCCATGAGTTCTCCTTGCCTTTGGGGTGAGTCGTACCGTGCGGCCGGCACGGAGCGGCCCGCGCCTCCCGCGGTCGCGCCGAAGGACGGGACGTGCTGGGTGCGTCAGGCGAAGAGAGGAGGAGGGCTGCGGGGCGAGGCGCTGGAGACCGCCTGCGCGGAGGCGATCCGCTCGACGGCCGGCTCGGCGGCCGGGGGCCGCTGGGCCTCCGGGCGACGGAAGAGGATGCCGGCCGGCCTCGGAGCGTCCCCGACGTGCTGTCGCGCCGCCTGGCAAATGGGGCACTTGCTCCCGTCCAGGCCGCGGCTGTGCCGGTGAGGAATGCTCTCGAGCGTGAAGACGACCATGACGGCGAAGATCGCCGCGAGCGCGAGTGTCCGGCGCAGGGCCGCCATCATATCCGGCGGAAGATTAGCAGCCTTCGATTCGAGACCTCAATTCTCGCGGTTTTTTGCGGTTCGTTAGGATTCGCTCTCTTTCGCCTTTCCTCACTGTTTCCGGTGGTTTCATGGAACCCGGACCAACCGGAACGAATGCCGGGACGGTCGTCGGTGAACGAACGGTGAACGAAACTTTCGGGTAGGCTGATCCTCGCCGCGCGGGCGTTCCGGACTGATCCCCGGAACGAAGCGGCCTCGCTCCTGTTCCCGCCCGGCGACTTTTTCCAAGAGAGCGAGAGGATCGGGGCGATGCGAAAGATCCCGAAGAAAAAACCGAGAGCAGAATGGCCACGATCTCCCGAAGGACTCCTCCTTTGGGGCCCACAACCTCGAGAAGAGCACGAGTGCCTCAACTGCAAGAAGCG
>JBLMYG010000098.1:0-2958 GCA_050258155.1 Acidithiobacillales bacterium | reverse complement strand
CGGGGAGGGAGGCGAAAGCGGGGATCAGGGCGAGGCCCCAGACGACGGTCGCCCCCCAGGCGGCCCAGAGGACCCCTGCGACGGCGGCCGCCGCGAGGACCGTCCCGGCCATCCGCGCCAGTGTGGCGGCCCCGACCGGGACGGCCCGGCAGAGATACCACGAGGAGAGGCAGAGGAAGGCGTAGACGACAGTGAGCGGCGGCGTCAGAAGGCCCGACTCGAGCGGCGTGAGGCCCGCGGCGAGGACGAGAAAGCTCCCCGTGACCGCCGTGAGCGGAACCCACGCGAGGAGGTAGGGCCCGAGCCGGCCGCCGGAGGCGAGGATCGGGTTCATTTCCGCTCAGTTCTTGATCTCGACGCCGCCCATGACGACCGTCCCTGTCACGAGGAGCGTCCCGGCCTCGGTTCCGGGAGCGGGGTGCCGCGTCTTGTCGCTCGTTCCTCCGAGAACGGGCAGCACTCTGACGACGACGTTCCAATCCTCCGGGACGCGGATCTCTCCGCCCCCCCACCAGGCGAAGACGTCGAGGCGGGCCTCCGGTCCGGCCAGCTTCGCCTTCGACAGGTCGATCTCCCACCCGCCGCAGCAGGCGCCGATGTCGCCTCCGCGGAACTGCGGCGACGTGACCTGCCGGTTCAGGCCGCCGAAGAGGACGAAGTTGTTGAGCGTCTCTTCGTCCCCCGTGCCGGCTCGCGCCACCGCGCCGAACCTGCGGAACTGCCTCACGACGATCCAGAGCCCGATCAGGACGAGGAAGAGGGGGAAGACCAGCCGGGCGTTGAGACGGAGCGTCGTGAAGTTCTTCAGGGCGAAGACAGTCCCGAGGATGAAGAAGACGATCGGCCCCGGCTGCCTCAGAACCCAGCCGTCCTGCCTCAGCTGGATGATCGCGATCGCGATGAATGCGAAAGGCCAAAACCGAAGAATCTGGTCCGACCGGACGAGACCGAGGTTGTCGAGCGTGAAGATGACGCCGAGGAAGACGAGGACCAGTCCGAAGATCAGCTTCCCGGTGATCCGGGGGCGGGGGGGCGCGAGGTCGTTCATCTTCGTACTCCCTCCCCCCAAGCTAGGCGACGGCCTCCCGTTCGTCCCGCTCTTTTCGGCGAACCGACGCCGGGAGCCGGCGAACGGACATCTCGTAGGAGCGATCAGTCCTTTCGCTTAGCGGTGAAAACCCCGTCGGGCTGGACGAAGACGGCCTCCGAGGCGTGCCCGGTGGCCCCCAGCGTGAACCTCACGCTGTAGCCGGAAGCCCCCTTGAGGACGAAGCGGCCGTTCCGGTACGGAAGCAAGTCGGGCTGGCGCCGGCCGTCCACCTCGAGAACGAGCACGCTGCCCTGGACGGTGAAGACGGCGGTCTGCGGTCCCATCTCGTAAGCCCCCGCGAGCCTCGCGAGAAAGGCCGGATCGGAGAGCTGGGCGTCCGGTCTCCGCGTGAAGACGATGTCCTTCACCGTCGGCTCCATCGGCGCGGCAACGCCGGAGACCTCTCCGTCGAAGTCGGTCAGGAACTCGATCCTGAAATTCTCGAAGGTGTTGTCGGCCTTCTCCCCCTCCACCCTGAGACCGCTCCAGACCTCGTAATGCCAGTGCTCCATCGGCGTCGTGATCCGGTTGTACGTCATCTCGAGGCCGGAGCCTTTCACCGAGATCTCGAGGATCCCGTAGGCCGGGTGCTCGTACTCTCCGGCGTACTCGGCGAGCGGGTGGGCGGGATGCGTCCCCGGCTTCCGGACGGTCCCTTTCTTCGCCTCGCCTTCCTTCTCGAACTCGCGCCCCTTGACCCGCTTCGCGAGCCCCTCGGCGTTCCAGTCCCTCGGCGGGAAGCCGCAAAGCCGGTCGATGGCGTGTCGGGCGAGGATCCCGGGAAGGGGCGACGCGTTCTTGTTCGAGAGGATGGCGAGGCCGAGCCTCTCCGACGGCACGAGCATCACGAGCGCCGAGAAGCCGTCGATGTTGCCGCCGTGGTGGACGCGCTGGACGCCGCGGTAGATGTCGGTGAACCAGCCGAGGGCATAGCCGCCGGGGACCACCTCCGGCTCCGTCTGCTTCACGCCTGTCTCCATCTGGGGGGTGTGGAGGAACGCCATCGTCGCCGGGCTGATGACGGCCTTCTCGCCGAGCCGCCCGCCGTTCACGTGCACCTTGAGCCACGGGACAAGGTCCCGAGCCGAGGAGTTGATCGAGCCGGCGGGCCCCATGTCCGTGATGTCGCGGAAGTCCATCGGGAGGATCTTCTCGTCCCGCTCCCGGTAGGGAAGGGCGACGTCGGGGCTCTTCTGCGCGGCGGCCACGGAGAAGTTGCTCTCCGTCATGCCGAGGGGCTCGAAGATCCGGGCGCGGACCGCCTCCTCCCACGTCCGTCCTGTGATCCGCTCGGCGAGGTAGCCGGCGGTCAGGAACATCAGGTTGTTGTACTGGAAGTCCGTCCGGAAGTCCTTGCTCGGTTCGAGCCACCGGAGGCGCTCGACCAGCTCCTTCCGCGAGAGGGTCGCGTTGTACCAGAGGGCGTCGTGGCGCGGGAGGCCCGACCTGTGCGTCACGAGGTCGACGGCGTTCATCCTCTCCGAGGCCATCGGGTCCCACATCCTGAAGCCGGGGATGTACTGCCCGACGGGGGTGTCCCAGTCGAGCTTCCCCTCGTCCACGAGCGTCGCCAGGACGAACGTCGTGAAGGCTTTCGTAGCCGAGACGATGGCGAAGAGGGTCCCGGGCGTGACGGGGAGCCGTCTCTCCACGTCGCGGAGGCCGTAGCCCTTCAGGAGCAGGACGTCGTCCCCCCGGACGATTGCCATCGCGAGGCCCGGCACCTTCCATTCGCCGATCGCCCGGTTCACGAATTCGTCCCACCCTGCGAGCGGGTCCTTCGGGCTGACGGCCGGCCCGGCCGCCGGCGAGGGGGCGGACGCCGTGGAGACGAGGAGGACCGCGAGAAGAAGGGCTGTCAGCGGGAG
>JBLMYG010000097.1:0-8515 GCA_050258155.1 Acidithiobacillales bacterium | reverse complement strand
CCGGGCAGCACCTCGAACGGCAGGGACCGCGCTCTCTGCCAGTCGAGAGCCCGGTCGAGGACGACCTCCTCCTCCTCCGTGAGCGCCACGGCGAGGCCTCCCCGGACGTCGTACTCGCAGGAAAGCCCCGTCTCCTCCTCGAGCGCCTCCACCCAGTCGCCGAAGAGATGGCGGGAGAGGAGGGTCAGGTCCCGAAGCGGCTCCGGCGCGGGTCCCGGCCGCGTCTGCGGGTCGACGGAGCCCGCGGCGCCGGCGGCCGACGCCGACGCCTCGGCTGGAGACCCCTCGCCGACGACGGCCGTTTCGACGCCTCGCCTCGCGAGCTCGAGCGCGATGGCGAGGGCGATGAGGCCGGTCCCGACGATGACGACGTCGGCACGCTCCGGAATCGGCGGCGACAGGGCGGCCCCGCTCAGGCGACCTCTCCGCTGACGTCTACGACGGGGCCGGCGCCGGGAACCTCGGGCGGGCCATACAGCCGCTCGACACGGGAGAGGACGGCGTGGCCGACGGCCCGGACCGCGGCATAGTTGAGCGCCGCCGAGGCCGCGATCCCGGCGAGCGGAACGACATGCGCCACCTCGCGCCCCGCGAGGCGCACGGCGATCCGCTCGGCCACTTCCTCGGCAGCACGGGCGGTCAGGCGCCGCCCGACATTGACGCCCGCTCCCGCCGCGACGCCGGCGAGGACCTCGAACGCCCGCTCGTCGGGTTCGGGCCGGCCGCCATAGAGGACGTGCAGCCCGACGATGAGCCGACTCTGGAGAACGATGAGGGCCGTCAGCTCCGGAGCGACGGTGACGGCCGCTCCCCACCCGGGCGGAAGGCTCGCCAAGGCTCCGATCGCCGCGGCGCGCCGCGCCGCTCGCCGGACCATCAGCTCGCCCTTCTCTCGCGTCACCAGCTCCGCGTGTTTCGACGAGAAGGCGAGCACGTCGGCACGGATGCTCTCCAGATCGAGCTCCCGTGTCGCCTTCCGGACGAGGCGAAGAAACGTTTCGGCAAGCATCGGCCGCCCTCCCCGCGGTGTTGGGTCTATCATCCGTCGGCGCCGGCCGGCCGACAAGAAGCCGGTGACATCAGCCGCCAAGGAGGTTCGTCCGTGAAGAGGAATCGCAAAGCCTGGGGCCGGCGTCTCGCTCTCGCCGCGGCCCTTTTCGCCGCGACGATTCCCCCCGCCGCTCTGGCGCAGGGGAAGAAGAAGGAGACGAAGGTGACGAAGACGCGCGATTACGCCCACACCCTGGCGGTCCTGAAGACGTCCCAGGGCGACATCACCGTCAAGTTCTTCTACGACAAGGCGCCGGAGCACGTGAAGAACTTCATCGATCTTTCGGCGAAGGGTTTCTACGACGGGACGCTCTTCCACAGGGTGATCCCCGGCTTCATGATCCAGGGGGGCGACCCGAACACGAAGAAGTCCGAGACACCGGCGACGCGGTACGGCACCGGAGGCAACAAGGATGCCTCGGGAGCGCCGGTCACCCTCAAGGCCGAGTTCAACGACACCCCCCACCGTCGCGGCATCCTCTCGATGGCGCGAGCGTCAGATCCGAACTCGGCCTCTTCCCAGTTCTTCATCGTCGTGAAGGATTCTCCCTTCCTCGACCGCCAGTACACGGCCTTCGGCGAGGTCGCGAGCGGGATGGACGTCGTCGACAAGATCGTCACCGCGTCGAACACCGACCCGGCGAGCGGGGGCCAGGGGAAGCCGCGAAACTACCAGAAGCTCCTGAAGGTCGAGCTCATCCAGGAGCCGGCCGCGGCAGCGCCCGCCAAGAACTGATCCCTTCGTGACGCCGTCCCCCGCCGCGCCCGCGCCGACGCCCGCCGAGCGAGCGCGCCTTGCGACGGCCCGGAGACGTTTCCGGCTCGCGCCGGAGGGGGAGGAGGTCCCGCTCGCCGGGGACGTCGGGTCGCGCCGCTACTTCCGGTGGACGACGAGGGGCCGCGCCTCCCTCCTCCTCGTCCTCTATCCCGAGCCGGCCTCCGCCGCCCAGGAGAACTGGTCCGCCATCGGCGCCGCGCTCGCTCGGGCGAGCCTCCGCGTTCCGGCCCTCCTCGATGACGCACCCGATCTCGGCGCGGCGCTCGTCGAGGATCTCGGCAACCGGGACCTCGCCGCCGAGATCGAGGAGGCCGATCCCGAAGGCCGCCCCCGCCTGCTGCACGAGGCCGAGGATCTTCTTCACGCCCTCCGGGCCATGGACCCGGCCGCCGTGCGCCGGAACCCTCCGTTCGACCAGGACTTCTTCTTCCGGGAACTTTCCCAGACCCGCCGGTGGGCCCTCGAGAAGGGGGGCGGCGTGCCGCTGGCCGCGGCCGACCAGGCCGAGTGGGAACGCCTCACCGCGGCTCTTGCGCGGGCGGCCGCGGACCCTGCGGGCACCGGAGACCCCGTGCCGACACACCGCGACTTTCACGCCAACAACCTGATGCGCGCCCCGGACGGGCAGCTCGCCCTCATCGATTTCCAGGACCTCCGCTCCGGACCGCCGGCCTACGACCCGGTGTCGCTCCGCTTCGAGCGGGCCGGGGAGAGCGTCCCGTCCGACTCTGCGCCCTATGCCGAGGCCGTACTCCTGCAGCGGGCGTGGAAGGTGCTGGGCACTTTCGAGAAGATGCTCGGGCTCGGCCGGTCCATCTACCGGCGGCACCGCGACACGGCTCTCCGTGTCCTCCGGGCGAGAACGACACCGGGAGGGCCCTGGGCTCCGCTTCTCCGCTTTCTTCCCCCCGAATCCGGCGGGGTATGATGAGGACCGTCAGGAGGGGTCCGTGCCGAACATCGGTCTCCCGGAACTTCTCGTCATCCTCGTGATCGTTGTCCTCATCTTCGGGGCCGGAAAGCTCCCCCAGCTCGGCAAGGGCCTCGGCGAGGGAATCAAGAACTTCAGGGACGCGATGCGGGACGGACAGAAGGGCGGCGAGAAGAAGGACGAGCCGAAGAAGCCCCAGTAGCCCCGCCGCGAACCTCCATCTGCTGCGGAGGGGGTCGCGAAGCGAGGGGGAACCCGAAGCCGGGTTCCCCCTTTTCGTTTACGAGTTGTCGGCGTGGCGCCGGGAGGTTCTGACGTTCAGCAGCGAGATCTTGGCGCGAAGCGTGTTCCGGTGGATGCCGAGCGACTTCGCCGCCCGGCCCATGTTGCCGGCCGCCTTCGTCACCGCCGCCGCCACGTACTTTCGCTCGAATTCCCTCTTGGCCGCCTCGAGAGGAATTCCCTTCGAAATGAGCTCGTCGATGATCCGCTGCAATTGTCCGTCGATCGTCACGGGAGACATCTCCTCCCCGAAACCTCTGTGAGCGGGAATTTCGTTCGAGGCCGCGGACGCTATCACGCTCTCCGCGCCACGGGAAGGGGGCGCCTGAACCGTGGCGGCGCCCCGCGGAAACCTCTTCCGGCTACTTCATCTCGACGTGGTCGCCCACATACATCATGTCGCGCATCGAGGTGATGATCGCGACCGACGTCCTCTTCTGGGTCGAGAGGATCGCCGCCTCACCGAGCATGATCCTGATGCCGCGGTTCGTCGGGGCCGACGTGTCCCCGATGATGTAGCCCAGCGTTTCGATCTGCGCCGGCGGGCGGAACACGGACAAAAAGTCGCCGGGCAGGAGGCCGTCGTCCTCCCCGATGTCGAGGTAGACGACGCTGCCGGTGGCGATCGGCGTCCAGTCGTCGTAGTCCCCCACGATCTGTCCGGTCACCTTTCCCGTCTTCGGGTCGCACGAGCTGAGGGGGGCCGTGCGGCGGACGAGGGGGATCGGGATCGGCTCGAACGGGAGAAGCTGGTCCCCGATGTTGACATCGGAGCAGGAGAGGACGATCTCCGCGATCGCCGAGTCCTCCTGCGCGCAGATGATTCGGGCCCGGCCGGGTGTCAGCAGGACCCGGCCGACGACATCGGTCAGCGATCCCGGGCGGTAGATCGTCCGCTCCGGCCGCACGATCCAGTATTCCTGGCCAGCCGCGAGCCCCTGGTTTGACCCGGAGTCGATGTAGACGACGTCCCCCTGGAAGTAACCGAGCTTCGAGTTGACGAGCTCGGCGCTGAAGATGGACGCGGGATACGCCGTTCCCGGCTCCTCGATCCACCCCGTGCAGTAGACGTCGGCCTCGACGCCGATCGGTAGCGGCGGGGAGATGGGCGTGGTTCCGGGCGGCGCGAGCTCGCCCTTCTGGGGGGTCGCGGGGGGGTCCTCGGCCGCCCGGACGCCGCCGGACCCGAGAAGGGCCGTCGCGAGGAGGAAAACCGGAAGAGGCTGACGCATGCACGACCTCCCGCCGTTTCCCGGCACTGAGCTCGGAGTCGAGCCCCCTGGCCGCGATGTTCTTAAGCGCCTAACGTTACCTCATCCGGACGGGCGGGTCAAAGCCTGCGCCGATCCGACGGCTGTCTTCGGCTCCCCGTGCTGCGGCGGAATCTTCTTGATCCAGCGGCTTGCGGGGAAATCGTGGGCCAGACGCTGCCAGCTGGCCCGGGCCTTCTCCTCGTTCCCGAGCCTCCTTTCCACGTGTCCCAATTCGTACAGCACCCGGTCGACACTTCGATAGTCGGGGTACGCGCCGAGAACCGTGTCGAACCTCCCCTTCGCGGCCGTCCAGGCCTTGCGGCGGTAGTAGAAGCGCCCGACGAGGTATTCGTGCTCGGCCAGGAGCCCCCTGATCCGCTCGAGCCGAGTCCGGGCCTCCGTGAGATACGGAGAGTCGGGATAGCCGAGGATCAGCTCCCGGTAGCTCGCCGCCGCGAGACGGGTGTTCGTCTGCTCCCGGTCGGGTTTCTCCGCCTCCTTGTCGGCGGTTTCGGCCAGCCGAAACAGGGCGTAGTCGGCCCGCGGGCTGGACGGGTAGCGGTTCCGGAAGTCCCGATACCGGGTCTGCGCCTCGAGGTAGCTGAGCGCCGTTCCCTGGTCGAAATACGAATCGGCGAGCTTCAGGGCGGCCTGGCGGCCGATCGGATCGTTGGCGTAGTTCTCTGCGACGAAGCGGAGGTATTGGCGGCCGAGATCCCATTTCTTCTTCGCGACGAGCTGCTCGCCCCGAGCGTACGCCTCCTCTTTCGGCATCGTCAGGAGCTCGCGCGTCAGCTTCGCCGAGGCGTTCGTGGTGGAGCAGCCTGGAAGGAGCCCCGCCCCCAGCGCGAGGAGGGCCAACGAAAGGCCGAGCCGGCGGGGGGGGAAAGAGACCATGTGCGGCGCGAGGTTACACTGCCTCGAGGCGGGATGCCGCCGCCCGGAGCGCCGCCACGGCCCTCGGGACGTCGCCCCGGCCGAAGACGGCCGAGCCCGCGACGAGGTGGCGGGCACCGGCGCCGGCCAGCGCGGCGGCGTTATCTTCGCCGACGCCGCCGTCCACTGCGATCTCGCAGGCCACCCGCCGGCCCTGGATCAGCTCGCGAAGCTCCCCGACGCGCGCCACCGAGCCGGCGATGAAGGACTGCCCTCCCCAGCCTGGATCGACGGTCATGACGAGCACGAAGTCGACGAGCCGAACCGCCTCGTCGAGGAGCGAGAGCGACGTCCCGGGGTTGATCGCCACCCCCGGAGAGGCACCGTGCTCCCGCACGTGTCGCGCGAAGCGGTGGAGGTGCGGCTCGGCCTCCACGTGGACGGCGAGGCGGGCGGCGCCGGCATCGAGGTACTGATCGAGCGTCCTCAGCGGCTCCTCGATCATCAGGTGGACGTCGAACGGGAGCCTCGTCGCGCCGCGAAGCGCCTTCAGGACGAGCGGACCGATGGTGAGGTTGGGGACGAAACGCCCGTCCATGACGTCGAAGTGAATGGCATCGGCCCCTCCACGTTCGCAGGCCGAGACCGCCTCCGCGAGGCGTCCGAAGTCGGCCGACAGGAGCGAGGGGGCGATCTTCACGCGGGGACCGGTCATCGGGCACCCTCCGCCGAGGCGACGACGAAAGAGAGGGCGTCCTTCCGCGACATCGGAAAGCCCGCCGGCGGATATTGACGGAGGATGGTTCCCGGCGCCGCTCCCTCGTACGACTGGGTCCTCACCCCGCCCACCCGGAAGCCCTGCGCCTCGAAACCGGCCCGGACACGTTCCACGTCGCGGCCGATCAGGTCGGGCATCACCCATGTTGCCTCGGGGAGCCCCCGGTTCACGAGAAGGCTCATCGGCGTTCCGGGCGAGACGACGGCACCCGGAGAGAGGCTCTGGGCGACCACGCCGGCCGATCCCGGGAGGCGAATGGACGCGAGCGCCGGCTCCCCGAGCCCTTCGCGAACCAGGGCCGCAGCCGCGCCTCGCGCCGACTGGCCGATCAGGTCCGGCATGCGGAGGGTCTTGGGACCGAGGGAGAGGAAGAGCCGGATCGTCTGCCCCTCCTTGACCTCCATGTCGGGGGCCGGTTCCTGCGCGCGAACGTGCCGGGGAGGGACCTTCTCGTCGAAATCGTCCCTCGCCGGATCGACGACCGCCGAGAGCCCCAGCTCCGCGGAGCGCGCCGTCGCCTCCTCCGGCGTCAGGCCCGTCAGGTCGGGCACCTTCATCGACTTTCCGGTGACAAATCGGGAAAACGACAGCCATGTCACCGTCGCGAGCACCGCCGCGAGAAGCAGCGCATAGAGGACACGCCCCAACACCCCACCCATCGCACTCTCACTCTACCAGCCCTCTTGCGCAGCCCCCGCGGGGCGGGATTTGACTCGCAGACTCCCCGGGCTGAGACTTCGTCTCCCGTGACGGAGGCTCGCCCCGCCCGCAGCGCGCACCACCTGTCGTCCGCCGAGCTGCCGCTCGCACGGGTCGACCTCCACCTCCACACGGAAGCCTCGGTGTTCAAGTACTTTCGGGCCGCCAACACGCGCGACTCGTACAACGACCCGGAGGAGACCTACCGCCTGGCGAAGGCCCGTGGAATGGACTTCGTCACCTTCACCGACCACGAAACGGTGGACGGCTGCCTCCGCTTCCTCGACCGGCATCCGGATCTCGGGGACTTCTTCGTCTCCGAAGAGGTGGAGACGTTCTTCCCGAAGACGGGACACCGGATTCACGTCAACGTCTTCGACCTGACGCTCGCCCAGCACAACGTCATCACGCGGAAGCGCCGGAACATCTTCGACCTCGTCGAGTACCTCCGGGGGGAGAACCTCCTCTTCTCGGCGAACCATCTCTTCCAGTCGTACCGGATGCGGCAGGCCCCCGAGGACTTCGTCACGACGATGCTGACGCTCTTCGACGTTTTCGAGGTGAAGAACGGCTCGATGGCCTACCAGCACAACGCGCTCGTGGCGGACCTTTTGAACGTCGCCAAGCAGAAGCGCGGGTCGCTCGCCCTCGTCGGGGGGTCGGACGCGCACACTTACCCCCCCATCGCCTCGGCGTTCACGCTGGCGCCGGGCACGACCTGGAAAGAGTTCCTCGAAGCGGTCCGGCGCGGGCGGTGCATCGCCTGGGGGACGGAGATGGGCTTCACGCGCGTTCTCGGCGACGTCTACGAGAACCTGGCGAAGTACTACAGGTCGGTCACGAGGTTCCGGAACCCCGATTACACGGCGGCCGAGAAGGCGCGTCACCTCCTCCTCGCCGCCGCCTCGGTTCCCTTCAACGTCGCCGGCGTCCCCGCCGCGATCTATTCACTCAACTATGCCAAGCAGCTCGCCCTCACGCGGCGCCTGAAGTCGCGCTTCCGGAAGCGGGGCCTCTCCCGCCCGTGACGGAACGGCGCACAGACGGCCCGCTCGTCGGTGCGCACATGAGCGCCGCCGGCGGGCTCGCGAAGGCCGTGGAGCGCGCTGTCGCCGTCGGCTGCCGGACGCTGCAGGTCTTCACGAAGAACTCGAACCAGTGGGCCGGCAAGGCTCTCGACCGGGACGACTCGGCCGCCTTCCGCCGAGCGGCCCGAGCCGCCGGCCTCGCCCCTGTCGTGTCCCACGCGGCTTACCTGATCAACCTCGCGTCGCCGGACGCGACCGTGCGGCGGCGGTCGCTGACCGCGCTCGTGGACGAGATCCGGCGGTGCGATGCGGCCGGCATTCCGTACCTCGTCCTCCACCCCGGCTCCCACGGCGGCGACGGGGAGGAGGCCGGGCTCGACCGGATCGCCCGAGGCCTCGACGACGCGGCGAAGAAGACGCCCGGCTCGAAGACGACGCTCCTCCTCGAGACGGCCGCGGGACAGGGGGCGTCCCTCGGCCACACCTTCTCGCAGCTCGGGGAGATGCGGCGGCGCGCCTCGTCGAAGCGGCGAATCGCCTTCTGTCTCGACACCTGCCACGTCTGGGCTGCCGGCTACGACATCGTGTCGACGGAGGGCTGGAAGCGAATGCTCGACGAGGCGGACCGGACGATCGGCCTTTCGCGAATCAAGGTCGTCCACGCCAACGACTCGAAGAAGGGGCGCGGCTGCCGCGTGGACCGGCACGAGCGGATCGGCCTCGGGGCGATCGGCGAAAAGGGCTTCGCGAACCTCATGACCGAGCCCGCCTTCGAGAAGGTCCCGAAGATTCTCGAGACGCCCAAGGACGAGGCGGGCGAATACGACCGTCAGGGCCTCG
>JBLMYG010000096.1:0-2623 GCA_050258155.1 Acidithiobacillales bacterium | reverse complement strand
GCTATCGCGACGACCCGATCTTCCGATGACGGCCGGCGCGACGCTTCGCCGGCTCCTCGCGCCCACCCCCCTCGCTGCGGCGATCCTCGTCCTGGCGGCGCTCCTTCCGAACCTCGACCTTCTCCGCGGGAGCGCTTCTCCCTTCTACCGGGACCTCGGCACGACACAGCGCCCGGCGCGGGCGCTCTTCGCGACACTCGGCGCCTCCTCGGTCGACCCGTATGCCTCCTTCGGCGAGCCCTACTGGGGAAACCCGAATCTCGTCCTCGCCTATCCCTTTCCGCGCTCGCCCCGCTTCCTCGGGCTGCACCTCCTCCTCCATCTCCTGATCGGCGCCTGCGGCGCGTTTCTCTTCTTCCGCCGCCTCGTCCGGACGGACGAGGCCGCCCTTCTCGGGGCTGTCGCATTCAGCCTCTCGGGCTACGTCCTCTCCTCGACGGCGTTCCTGAACGCCACGACGACGGTCGCCTGGATGCCGTGGCTTCTCTGGTTCGTCCAGGCGGCGCGAGAGGCCTCCGGGAGGGTCCTCCTCCGATGCGGCTTCGGCGTGACCGTGACGGCCGCTCTCCTCGTCCTCGGCGGCGAGCCGGCCCTCGCGGGGATCTCGCTTCTGCTCGCCTTCGCGCTCGCCGCCGCAACGCTGCGCCCGGCACGGCTTCGGACGCTGGCGGTCACGGCCGGAGGCACCGTCGCCGCCGGACTTCTCCTTTCGCCGTGGCTTCTCCAGGTGGTGCGGGCGAGCGAATTCTCCTCGCGGCGGATCCGGGGCTTCTCTTTTTCCGAGTTCGCCGCCGTCGGCTTTCACCCGTTCCGGTTCCTCGAGACCCCCTTTCCGCTCCTCCTCGGAGATCCGTCGCGCCTCGTCTCAGGAGCCTTCTGGGGGTTCGCGGCCACGCAGGGGAATCCGCCCTACCTCGCCACGACCGGCTTCGGCGTTATTCCGTTCACGCTCGCCCTGCTGCTGACGATCTCGGCGAAACGGAACGAGGGGCGCTTCTGGATCGGCGCGGCCGCGCTGGCGCTCCTCGCGGCGACGGTCCCCTGGCTCCCCGGGGCGAAAGCGGCGTATGGCGCCCTCCCGCTGCTCCATGTCGTCCGCTATCCCGTCAAGGCGATGTTCGCCTTCACCTTCGCGGTGGCCGCCCTCGCGGCCCTTGGAACCGACCGCCTTCTCCTGGGCGGGGCGCTTCCCCGCTTCCGCGCCCGCGCCGGCATCGTGCTCGGCGTTCTCGCGGCGCTCTTCGGCGCCCTGTCCGTCGTTCTCCGGTTCTGGCCCGGGGCGGGCCGGCGCCTCCTGATGCGCGGCTGGGACCCGGCGTGGGCGAGCGATCCGGCCGTCGTCCTCGAGCCGACGCTCCGGCGCCTTCCGGTACAGGCGGCCCTCGCGGCCGCCCTTCTTCTCTTCCTCGCCCTCCTCGTCCGGAGGACCGCCGCCGAGCCGCGGGCCCGCCTCTTCCTTATCGTCGCGGCCGGCGCGGAGCTCCTGCTGCCGGCGCGCAGCCTCTTGCCCCGCATCCCGTCGGAATGGCTCGAGCGCCCCGCACCCCTCGTGGCGAAGGCCGCGGCGATCCCGGGACGCGTCTTCGAGAGGACCGCGAAGGATCTCGACCCGGTCCGGCGGGGACTCCACGGCGTCGCCCCCGCCGACGATCTGTCCACGATCGCCCGCGCACAGATTCGCCAGGGGTGGGCGCTGACCGGAGCGCCGTGGGGCCTGAGGTACGCCTTCGATCCCGACCCGGACGGGAGCTACTCGTACCTCGACCGGATCGGAAGGGAGGTCGTGAACCTCCGCGACTGGCCCGGCAAGCTGAAGTGGCTCCGGTCGGCCGGCGTCGGGGCGGTGATCGCCAGCGACGTCCCGCTCGGAACCCCCGGGCTCGCGCCCCTCTTCGTCGAGGGAGCGGCGGGAATCCCTGCCGTCCTTTACCGCGTGACCGAGCCCCTCCCCGGCGTGAGGCGCTGTCCGCGCGTCCTCGTCTGCGACTCCATCACGCGGGCCGTCCTTCTCTTCGAGAGCCCGGCCTTCGACCCCGCGGTGGCCGTCGTCGTGGCGGGCCCGGGCGCGGCGGCTCTCGCCGCGGAGCGCGACGACCCCTCGGCGCGCGCCCGCGTCCTGGCGGAAACGGCGGACGATCTCGTCCTCGAGACGTCCGGCGCGACGCCGGCGGTGCTCCACGTGGACCGGACGTACACGCCGCGCGTCCGCGCCTCCGTCAACCGGGAGCCCGTCGTGCCGGTCGTCGCGAACCTCCACCTCATCGGCATCCCTGTCCCCGCCGGAACCTCGCAGGTCGTCGTCGATCTGGGGAAGTAAAGGTCTCGCGTCCTACCACCGGCGGAAGGCAGGGTGCCCCTCCTTCACCGCGACGAACGTCCCGCGGCACGTCGCCGTCACCTTTCCTTCGGCTGCGATCTCGGCCTCCACGACCGCGCGGTCCTCGCCCGACTCCACGACGCGGGAGCGATGCGACAGCGGGACGCCGAGCGGCGTGGGGCGCTTCAGCCGGACGTGGAACTCGGCCGTGACCGTGAAGGGGAGCCGATCTGAGCCCGCCTTCTTCATCAGGTGCACCGCCGCCGCCCAGTTGCTGTGGCAGTCGAGCAGCGTCCCGCAGATGCC
>JBLMYG010000095.1:0-3710 GCA_050258155.1 Acidithiobacillales bacterium | reverse complement strand
GAATCGTCTTCCCTTCAGCCTTCAGCTCGAGCAGAAGCCTCCGGACCAGCACGACGTTGACCGGATCGAGGCCCGCCATCGGCTCGTCGAGCGTGAGGATCTCCGGGTCGTGAAGGAGCGCTCCGATGAGCTGCACCTTCTGCTGGTTCCCCTTCGAAAGCTCCTCCAGCTTCACGCTCCTCCGGTCCCAGAGCTCGAAGCGCTTCAGCCACCTTTCGGCGGCCCCTTTCGCGACGGAGGGGGAGCGTCCCTTGATCTCCGCGAGGAAGAGGAGCAGCTCGAGGACGATCATCTTCCGGTAGAGGCCTCGCTCCTCGGGGAGGTAGCCGACGCGGTCCCGCGCGGCCGCCGCGTCACCGCCGAGGAGCGTGATGACTCCGCGGTCGGGGAGGTAGATGCCGTTGATCATCCGCAGGGTCGTCGTCTTCCCGGCGCCGTTCCTGCCGAGGAGTCCCGTGATCGTCCCGGGCGCCAGGTCGAAGGACACGCCGTCCACGGCCCTCACGTCGCCAAAGGTCTTGGCCACGTCGTTCACGGAGAGGACGGCGTCCACGCTCTGAATCCTACGGCACGGCTCGAATCCGGGTTTCCGGTCTCCGGGACGTCTGGTACCTTCGCTCCCCGGAGGTGTCCGTGCTCGCTCTTCTCCTTCTCGCGGTTCTCGCCGCGCCCCCGATTGCTCCGGTGGGAGACGCGGCCCCCGGGACCCTCGAGCGGGAGATCTCCCGGATCGCCGACGACTCGGAGGGGACTCTCGGGGTCTCGATCGTGGACGTCGCGACGGGCCGAAGCGTGTCCCATTCCGGCAGCGAGAAGTTCCCGATGGCGAGTGTCTTCAAGCTCCCGGTCGCCGTCGTCCTCCTTCGGCGCGTGGACGCGGGCGCGCTTAGGCTGGACGAGAAGCTCCCGATCGGGCGGGGAGACCTCCGGCCACCCGGGCCGGTCTTCGAGCGATGGAAGCCGGGTCTCTCGCTCACCGTGGGCGAGCTTCTGGACGACATGATGGTCGCGAGCGACAACAGCGCGGTCGATCTCCTCATTCGGCGGCTCGGGGGGACAAAGGCCGTGCGCGAGGGCCTTTTCGCGCTCGGTCTTTCGGGGATCGATGTCGACGCGACGGAGCTGGAGGTCTTGCTCCGCTTCCGCGGGATCACCGGGACCCCATCGGACCTCCGGATGACGCCCGAGGAGCTGAAAAAGAAGTCCGACAGGTTGCCGGCCGCCGACCGGAAGAAGGCCGAGCAGGCTTTCGAAAAGAAGCCTCGGAATGCCGCGACGCCGGACGCCTTCGCGCGCCTCCTCGTCCGGCTCGAGAAGCGCGAGCTATTGTCGGCCGCCTCCACCGAGCGCCTCCTTTCGGCGATGCGCCAGTGCGCGACGGGCGACCGGCGGATCCGGGCCGGCGTCCCCAGGGGGAGCGAGGTCTTGGACAAGACCGGGACGATCGGGCGCTGTGTCAACGACGTCGGGCTCGTCCGGATCCCCGGCGGGCCGACGCTCGCGATCGCCGTCTTCCTCCGCAGCTCGTCCCTCGGGGAAGCCGAGCGGGAGGCTGTGGCCGCGAAGGTGGCGAAGGCGGCCGCGGCCGCCTTCGGCCGGTGAGGCGTCCCCGGAGATAATCGCCCCCGTGAGCGTGCCGTCCCTCGAGCCCCCCTACTTTCTCCTCGCCTCGCCGGCGATGCAGGACCCGAACTTCGAGAAGACGGTCGTCTTGATGGCGCACCACACGAAGGAGGGGGCGCTCGGGTGGATCGTCAACCGGACGCTCGGCGTCACACCGGCCGAGCTGCTCGCCCCGCCCCTCGGAACGGCGATCCACCCCGACACGCAGATCCGGCTGGGCGGCCCCGTCGTGACGAACGGCCTCGTCGTCGTCTTCCGGCGCGAGGTGCCCGACGTCGAGCAGATCGAGATGGCCCCCGGAATCCGGGTCTCCGCCTCTGCCGAGATCCTCCCGAGGCTCTTCGCCGCCGCCTCGACGCCTCCCGAAGGCCTCCTCGTCCTCGGCTACTCCGGATGGGGCCCCGAGCAGCTCGAGCACGAGATGGAGGACGGGGCGTGGCTCGTCCTTCCGTACGACGAGTCGTTCGCCTTCACGTCCGAGACGGAAGACCTCTGGGAGCGGGCGCTCGCCCGTCTCGGCGTGAAGCCGCAGAACGTCCTCCCCTTCCCGGGCGGCGTGAGCTGAGCCCCCGATGAACGAGCTCGTCGCCGCACTTTCGCGGTACGGCGTCCTTCTGGTCTTCGCCAACGTCCTCGTCGAGCAGCTCGGAGCGCCTGTCCCTGCAATTCCGACGCTCGTCCTCGCCGGAGCTCTCGCGGCCGATGGGAGGCTGTCGCTTGCCGGCCTCGTTCTCGTCTCGGTCGTCGCCTCGCTCCTGGGAGACTCCGTCTGGTACCTCCTCGGGCGCCGGCACGGGTATCGCGTCCTCAGGATGCTCTGCCGCCTCTCCCTCTCCCCCGAGTCGTGCGTCCGCCAGACCGAGTCCGTCTTCGACCGCTGGGGCCTCCTGACGCTCCTCGTCGCGAAGTTCGTTCCGGGCCTCTCCACCGTGGCGCCGCCTCTCGCCGGATCGGGACGCGTCGGGATCGTTCCGTTCCTCTCCGTCTCGGCCGCAGGGGCCTTCCTCTGGGCCGCGTTCGCCTCGGGCCTCGGCTGGCTCTTTCACGGGACGGTCAACGAGGTCGTCGGCGCTCTCGCGACGCTCGGCGGCGGCGCCCTCGCGGTTCTCGGGGGGGCGTTTCTCCTGTTCCTGGGAGTGAAGTGGCGCCAACGCCGGCGCTTTTTCAAGCAGCTCCGGATGGCGCGGATTCCGGTCGGAGACCTTCGGCGCCTCATGGAGGGAGGAGGCGAACCCCTCGTGATCGACGTCAGGTCGGCCGGAGCGAGGGCACGCGATCCGTGGCGAATTCCCCGGGCCGTCGTTCTCGACCCCGACGACCTCGAAAGGCAGATTCCGCTCCTGTCGACGGAGCGCGAGATCGTCCTTTACTGCACGTGACCGACGGAAGCGTCGGCCGCCCGTGTGGCGCGCCTTCTGATTGACCGCGGCTTCACCCTCGTCCGCCCCCTTCTGGGCGGATTCGACGCCTGGGTGGCCGCAGGCTACGAGGTCGAGCCGCTGGAGCTTCTCGCGCGGCGCGAGGCGGGCTGAAGCTCAGCTTCTCTCGTACGTCTCGTCCACCATCACGTCGGGGTGGAGGGAGCGGCGGACAGGACAGGTCTTCCCGGCGTTCACGAGCCTGACGAAGTCCTCCTCGGTGCAGGGGGAATGGATCACGAAGCCGACGACGAGCCTGGCAATCCTGCGAGGCGGCTCGGTGGTCATGTGCTTCTCGACGGAAAAATCGATCGAGGTCAGCGGAATCCCTTTCCGCCGTGCGTAGAGTCCGATCGTCGTGGCGACGCAGCTCCCGAGAGAGGCGGCACAGAGGTCGGTCGGCGAGAAGGTGCTTCCGTCCCCTCCGTTGTCCTTCGGCGCCATGGTGGAGATGGAGGAGGAGGACTCGTGCGTGAGGGTCGTCCTCACGGGCGAAGTCAGACGGCCGGTGATGCGGACGCTCATGCCGGCATCTTAGAGTGAACGCGGCGGTCCGGAAGGCCCGGAGCCCTACTGGAAGAAGCCGTTCACGTCGAGGATGAAGTCCACCGTCCCGCCCGTGCCGGCGAGAACCTTGATCGTCCCCGAACCGTCAAACGCCAGCGGCAC
>JBLMYG010000094.1:0-13168 GCA_050258155.1 Acidithiobacillales bacterium | reverse complement strand
GGCGGCGCGAACCGCGTCGGCGGCCGCGGTTCCTTTGACGGCCAGGACGACGACCTCGCCGAACTTCGCCGCCTCCGGGAACGAGCCGACGCGCCCCTTCCGGTTGCTTTCGCTCCAGGCGGCCAGCTTCGCCGTGTCGCGACTCCCCATCATCACCTCGTGACCGTGCTTCAGGAATCCGGCTCCCAGCACCTTCGCCACGTCTCCCGAGCCAAGGACCCCCACCTTCATTGACCCCTCCTCCCGTCGATTACGCCCCGGGTTCCTCGCGTGGATTCCCCGGCCTCGGGAGAGAGAGGACTCGTCGCTGGGCTCTCGTCTTTCCGAGAGGAGGCGGCTCGACGCCACAGGCTGCTCCGGCTCTTCTCGGCTTGCGGCGTCCTCGAGGAACGCCGCGCTGTCCGGCCCGCGATGCCGGAGAGCCGGCTCTAATTGAAAAGAGAGACCTGACCCCAGGTCTCCCTACTTCTCCACGCCGCTCGGCATCGTCCACTGACCCGTGGCGGCGTCCAGCTTGTGGCAGAGCGTGCACTCTCCCTGGAAGATGGTGAGGAACCTGTTTTCGTTCCCGCCCGTCAGGTGAAACAAGTGGATCATCTGCCCGAAGGGCGGCGCCGTCTTCGAGCCCTTCGAATGACAGCCGAGGCAGGATCGGGGGATCTCCCTCATGGCGGGGGTCTTCGGGTGCTTTCCCTTCAGCGTGACCCCCGCCGGCGCGGCCGCCTGGGCCTTCTTCAGGAGCCCGGCGTTGACCTTCGTGGTCCATGCCGCCATCAACGTCGAGAAGCGTTCGTCCAGCTTTCGGTCGGGGTACTGGATGTGGCAGTCGACGCACCCCTTCGGGTGCGTGTCCGGTGCGGTGAGGCCGGGTATCTTCCTAACGGGGGGGAGGCGTTCGGGCGGTGGGCCCGCTGCCCCGGACGACGCGGAAAACGCGAGCGGAGCCACGAGGACGAGGAGAGCACGGGTCGGCCACGTGAAACGCTTCATCGAGAACCTCCGTCAGGTGGTGTTTTTCCCGCCGGTCGTGGGAGGCAAGATTATATTCGGCCATTGATGAAATTGAATGCCCGCTGCTCGTCAGCATCGCGGGCAGCCCGTGCCGGCGTTCGAGAAGGGACGAGCGACGGGGTGTGAGGCGGCGCCCGCCCCGGCGACGCGCCGATCGGCAGATCGAAAACGTCAACCGAGCTGAGGCGTCGGAGCCTCGGGTTCCTCGGGCGTCCGGCTCAGCTGGTCCCAGGCGCCTTTGAGGTCGTCCTGGGTCCAGCCGAGGAAAGCCCCGTCGCCCCGGAAGAACCGGTCGTCGGCACCCTCCTCGACCAGCGTGATCGCCCCCGGCCCCTCCTCGCTCTCGACATGAAGCCGCCACGCGGAGAGTGTGACCGTTCCACCGCGGAGGCGGATCGGAACGCGGGCGAGCTCCTCCCTCCGCGCCCCGCGGGGCAAGCGGGGCACGGGCGGCGTCTGCGGAACGGAGCCTTCCTCGTTGGTCATGCCGGGATGCTATCGCCGCCCCGGCCGGGGGCGCGAAGGCCTGGGCGACCCCCACAGAATGATCCCCCTTCATCTGCATCAAGGGTTTTCGTGGACCCCGGCTCAAGATTGAACGGACAAGGCCGCACGAGGGATGTTGTGGGCGTGACGAAGATCATCTCGGCGGGGGCGGCGGTTCTTGGCCTCGGGCTTGCGGGCTTACCGGCCGCTCACGCTCAGGAGGCTGCTCTCACGCCGGCTGCGAGCACCCCGACCATCGAACCGACCGGAACCGGGACACCTACGCGGACTTCTGCTCCCCTCGTCGCCCTTCCCTGCGTCTCTTCCCCCACGAGGGGTTTCTTCTCCCGCCCGCAGGTGCCGATGCCGCCCGAGCTGCAAGGGGACGTGGTCCTCGTCAAGACAGGGGCCATCCGGTTCTCGGGCAAGCCTCCCTCGCTCAAACCCTTCGCCGTGAAAGAATTCAAGCTGGGAGCGGTGCAGGGGGGCCCGGGCCCAGTCGACATTCCTTTTTGGCTCAGGGAACTCAATCCTTTTCCCGGATTCACTCTCGACTCGCTGACGATCCAGCAGAACTTCTCATTCGTCCTGGTGAGGGAGGACGCGCCGGCCGTGCCACGCGTCGCGGTCCGGTGCGGGTGGGGGCTGGCGTCCATCAGCGGCGGCGTTTCAGGAAGGAGCGGCGGAGTCGAGATGCGGGTACCGCACGGAAACACGACGCTCTGCGAGCTGCAAGAGGAGGCGGGCACTGAGCCGTGGAAGCTCTTTCTCTGGGTCGGCCCTCCATCGAACCTGATCCCTCCCGAGTTTCCCTCGGGCGGGGGGCTGGTTCGCGGAGAGGTCCAGTACGAGGCCACTTCGACGAACACCATCAAGCCGAACCTCCTGGGCCTCAACCCGGCGATGATCACGGCCACCTTTTTCAGGAAAGAGGGCCGCACGGTGACCGCGGTCGAGCGCCTGACGCCCGGAAGGGTCCTGATGGATTGCTCGGTTCCGCCCGCAGAGCAGTCTCTTTTCGTGGCCATCGGGGCGGCGCTGTTCATTCGCGATGGGGTGGCGGTTAAATACGAGCATTGAGGGGGCCGGGTTGCGTTGACCCCCTCGAGATGGGGTGGTACAAAGCTTTACCCCCGAGCGGCCTTTTCGCTCGACGTCGTCTCTGGTCGGGACGTGGCGCAGCCTGGTAGCGTACTTGAATGGGGTTCAAGGGGTCGCGGGTTCGAATCCCGCCGTCCCGACCACTCAATCTGGACGAGCTACCGGCCGAACCGCTCGAACCGGTACGTCAGTTCCGGCCCTTTCTTACCCCCGTAGGCCAGATGGGCGACGAGCAATGCAAACGGCTCGGCATACCGAGCTGTGCGTAGCGGGCCGGCGTCGACGGGATTGAAGCCGACATCGCGAGCCAGCTCCGCCGCGACTGTCTTGGCGGCCCTGTTGTCGCCGTAGTAAAGCATGTCCGCGGAGCTGCTCCCGCCTCGCGCGCGAGCGTCTTCAGCTTCGCCGGACGGCGGGCGTAGCTGAAGACAACCTCGTGTCCCGCACGCGCGAAGAGCGTTCCGAGCTTGCCGCCCATCAACCCGGAGCCGAGGATGCCGACGCGCATGCTCAGCGACCGACGAGCTTCTGAAGGTGTTCGGGGTATCGGGCTCCCTGCACCGTTAACTGCGCGGCGGCCCCGTTGATCTCACGGAGGTCTTCAGGCGTGAGGTGAAGCTCCGCAGCTCCGAGGTTTTCCTCCAGCCGCTCCAGCTTCCGGGTTCCCGGAATGGGAACGATCCACGGCTTCTGGGCGAGCAGCCAGGCGAGGGCGATCCGGGCGGGTGTCGCCTTCTTTCGTTCTGCGATCCGGCGCAGCATGTCGACGAAGGCGAGATTCGCCTTCCGAGCCTCCGGTGTGAAGCGAGGAACGACGTTGCGGAAGTCGGAGCTGTCGAACGTCGTCTTTTCGTCGATCTGTCCCGTGAGGAATCCCTTTCCCAGAGGGCTGAAAGGAACGAAGCCGATCCCGAGCTCCTCGAGGGCCGGCAGCACCTCCGCTTCGGGCTCCCTCCACCAGAGCGAGTACTCGCTCTGTAGCGCCGTGACCGGCTGGACCGCGTGCGCGCGGCGGATCGTCTTGACGCCCGCTTCGGAGAGGCCGAAGTGCCTGACCTTCCCTTCCCGAATCAGGTCCTTCACGGCCCCTGCGACGTCTTCGATCGGGACCTTGTCGTCGACCCGGTGCTGAGAGAAGAGATCAATGGCATCGACCCGGAGTCGCTTGAGCGAGGCCTCCGCCACCTGCTTGATGTGCTCCGGCCGACTGTCCAGCCCCGTCCATCCCGGTCCGCCGTTCGGATCGGGGGCGAACCCGAACTTGGTGGCAATCACGACCTGTCCCCGGAAAGGAGCGAGGGCTTCCCCCACGAGCTCTTCGTTCGTGAAGGGGCCGTAGACCTCGGCGGTGTCGAAGAACGTGACACCCCGTTCGACGGCCGACCGGATCACCGAGATCATCTCCCGCTTGTCCGAGGCCGGGCCGAAGCCGAAGCTCATGCCCATGCAGCCGAGCCCGAGAGCCGAAACTTCGAGGTTGCTGTTTCCAAGTCTGCGCTTTTTCATTTCGTCTCCTTGCTCACGGCGCGGGCGCGACGGCCGCGAAGAGGTCCGCGTCGTGCGTGATGGAGGGGCGATCGAGGTCCGCCTTCCGGAACACGATCGTGTTCCGGCGGCTCCGTCTCCTCCGCGAGCAGCCATCGGGACTGCACCCGGCACTCGTCTCCGCGCTCGGCTACGTCGAGCGCTTCGGGACACGTGAGCTGCTTGTAGCGCGCGAAGCGCTCGAGCGCGTCCCGGAGCGACCGCGCTCCGTGACACTTACTATGCTTTGAAACGGGCGTGAATCGCGTCGTAGGAGCCGAAGCCGGCAGCGGGCGAACACTCTCCAAAGTACCGGAGGATGACCTGTCTGTACTCGGGCGCCTGAGCCAGCCAGTCCGCAGCGGTGTCGCGACACGGCTTCGCCGCGAACCTCTCCCAACCTTCAACGAACTCTGTCTTGAAAGCAGCCTGTGCACCACGGGAAGCTGCCTCCTGGGCAGACATGCGAAAGAACGCGGCCAACTCCTGACGAGCAAGCTGGAAATTGCAGGTCTGGAGGAGAGCCTCTGTCTCCGCTTTGGAGAAAGGCTGCCGGAAAGGCCACACGGTCGTACCTCCTGTCAGTTTGCGACGGGAAGGGAGCGCGAAACTGGGCTCGACGGTATCACGTGCAGCGTCGAGCCGATGGAGGCGTTACTCGAAGGGCCCCGAGCGGGGCGCGGTCGTCGCGGGGTTTCGTGTCCTGAGCGCCGTATCGCGAGGCTCCCACCCGCGGGAAGATATAGTGGTGCCATGTCGGAGACCCCTTTTCGTGTCCTGTTCCTTCTTCGGGATTCGCTCGATTCGCTGGGTGTCGTCCCACTCGGTGCCGCTCGGTCCCATCCGGAGGCCCCACTCTCGGGTGTCCTCACGGGCCGGGACGCACTCCTGACGTTCATCCGCGAGATAGGCCTGGACAGCATCGTCGAGTCGTATCAGGTGTCGGATAAGCCCCGTGGGAGCTTCCTCTACATGTTCCACCTCGCCTCATCGGCGGAGTCGATCGTGGATCTCCTGAGGCAACGCCGCGTTCCGGAGATCCGAGAGACGCATCGGGTGCTCCCGCTTTCACACGAGAAAGCCCCCGAACAACTGACACTTTCGCCGCACGAGGCATTCATGCTTGGGGCTTCTACTCTTTCTTCCTCCGATGGCATCTCGCGCGTCCGCCGCTGGTTCGAATCGCGGTTATCGCAACCCTGATCCACCCTTTCCGCAACCTCGGCGCTCTCCCCCCGGATCCGCCACAGGGTGTAGGCTCTGTCCGCACCAAGGAGCACACCATGACTCTCTGTCCCGTCGCTCTCGCCGTCGGTTGCAAGAAGTGTCCGGCGTTCTCGTTCTGCCCGCTGACGACCGCCATCGGCGATCAGCCGAAGGAAACGGATAAGCGGGCGCCCTCGAAGCGGCATGCCAAGGGAGGCCGCAAGGGCGCGTAGGCGCATCCGAGCCGCTCTACCGGGCTCCTCGCTCGGATAATGGCGTGATGAGCCGCACCCTCGTCGCGGACGCCCGTCTGCTCTCCGGACTCACCGACGAGGAAGCGGCCCGGCGCCTTGCCGCCGAAGGGCCGAACGAGCTCCCGCTGTCGAAGAAGCGTGGTCCGCTCGTGATCGCGCTGGGGGTCGTCAAGGAGCCGATGTTCGTCCTTCTGATCGCGTGCGGCTCGCTCTACCTCGTCCTCGGAGACATCGGAGAGGCGCTCCTCCTCCTGGGGTTCGTCTTTTTCGTGGCGGGGATCACGATCGTGCAGGAGCAGAAGACCGAGCGCGCGCTCGAGGCGCTGCGCGACCTCTCCAGCCCCCGCGCGCTCGTCGTGAGGTCGGGCGAGAGGAAGCGGATCGCGGGACGCGACGTGGCGCGCGGTGACGTCCTCCTCCTCTCCGAGGGGGATCGCGTCCCGGCGGACGCCGTCGTCCGGGAGTGCACGAACCTCTCCCTCGACGAGTCGATCCTGACCGGCGAGTCGGTCCCGGTTACCAAGACCGACGCGGCCGGCCCCTCGGAGATGGGACGGCCCGGCGGCGACGACACGCCCTTCGTCTACTCCGGGACGCTCGTCGTGAAGGGCCAGGGGATCGCCGAGGTTCTCGCCACCGGGCCCCACACCGAAATGGGGAAGATCGGCAAGGCCCTCGCCGTACTGCCGCAGGAGGAGACGCCCCTCCAGCGCGAGACGGGCCGGCTCGTCCGCCTCTTCGCCACCCTCGGCATCGGCCTCTGCCTCACGGTCGTGGTCGTCTTCGGCGCAACCCGCGGCGACTGGCTCAAGGGGCTCCTGGCGGGGCTGACCCTCGGCATGGCGATCCTCCCCGAGGAGTTTCCCGTCGTCCTGACGGTCTTCCTCGCGCTGGGCGCCTGGCGGATCTCGAAGCACAACGTGCTGACACGCCGCATCCCGGCTGTGGAGACGCTTGGCTCGGCCACGGCCCTCTGCGTCGACAAGACCGGCACGCTCACCCTCAACCGGATGTCGGTCGCCGAGCTCTCGGTCGGGGGCCTCGTCCACGAGGTCGATCCGAAAGGCGCGTCCCTCCCCGAGGCTTTCCACGAACTCGTCGAGTTCGCCATTCTGGCGAGCCCCGTCGACCCGTTCGACCCGATGGAGAAGGCGATGCGCGAGCTCGGGGAGCGGACTCTCGCCCGGACCGAGCACCTCCACCACGACTGGGAGTTCCTGCGGGAGTACGCGCTCTCGCGCGAGCTCCTGGCGATGTCCCGGGTCTGGCGCTCGCCCGACCGGAGCGAGCTGCTCATCGCCGCCAAGGGGGCCCCGGAGGCGATCGCCGACCTCTGCCACCTCGGACAGGCGGAGCTGAAGGTCCTCGAGGAGCAGATCGGCAGCCTCGCGGCCAGGGGGCGCCGCGTCCTCGGCGTTGCGAGGGCCACCTTCCGGGCCCCGGAGCTTCCCGGAGGACAGCACGATTTCGACTTCGAGCTCCTCGGCCTCCTCGGCCTTTCCGACCCCGTGCGGCCCGGCGTCCCCGAGGCGGTGGCGGAGTGCCGGAAGGCGGGCATCCGGGTCGTGATGGTCACGGGCGACTACCCCGGCACGGCGCAGAGCATCGCGAGGGAGATCGGCCTGACGAATCCGGAGAGCGTCATCAGCGGCCCCGAGCTCGAGGCGATGGACGACGATGAGCTCTCCCGCCGGGTGAGGACCGTCAACCTGTTCGCGCGGATGGTCCCCGAGCAGAAGCTCCGGCTCGTCCAGTCGCTGAAAGCGAACGGCGAGATCGTCGCGATGACCGGCGATGGCGTCAACGACGCCCCCGCCTTGAAGGCTGCCCACATCGGCGTCGCCATGGGAGGTCGTGGAACCGACGTCGCGCGCGAGGCCTCCGCCCTCGTCCTCCTCGACGACGCCTTCGGGTCGATCGTCCGCGCGGTGAGGACCGGGCGCCGGATCTTCGACAACCTGAAGAAGGCGATGCTCTACATCTTCGTCGTCCACATCCCGATCGCCGGCCTGTCGCTCGTGCCGGTCCTCTTCGGCTGGCCGCTCGCGCTCCTGCCGATCCACATCGTCTTCCTCGAGCTGATCATCGACCCGGCCTGCACCGTCGTCTTCGAGGCCGACGAGGACGAAACGGGGGTGATGGAGCGCCCGCCCCGCCCGGTCGACGAGCCGCTCTTCGGACGGCGCGCGCTCCTCGTGGGCCTTCTGCAGGGGGCGATCGTCCTCGGCGCGGCCCTCGGTCTCTTCGGCTGGAGCCTCTCGTCGATCGGCGAGGCCTCCGCGCGGGCGCTCGCCTTCACGACGATGGTCATCGCGAACCTCGGGGTGATCCTCCTGAGCCGCGCGGGAACGCGGTCGCTCCTGGCCACGCTCCGCGCCCCGAACCGGCCGCAGGCGTGGGTGACGGGCGGGGCGCTCCTCTTCCTCTCGCTCGCGCTCGGTGTCCCCCCGCTCCGGCGCCTCTTCAAGTTCGAGGCCCTCCACGCCCACGACCTCTTGCTCGCCCTCGGAGCCGTCGTCCTGAGCCTCGCCGCCGCCAATCTGGTGCGTCGCTGGAACGCGGCTGCCTTGCAGCCGGACGTCGTGAGCCTCTCACGCCGGCGCGCCACGCACCCGGACTGAAGGAGCGTTCGCATCCCGCCGTCCCGGCCATTGACTCCTCAACAACGGGACGATATTAAGGGCCGATACGGACGCGGCTTGCGAGAGCTATCCACGCCGACCGGCGCAGAAAGAGATGTGACCCTGGCTTCCAACGGGCCATAACGGGTCTTCATGCGGAGAATCGAGGTCGCGCTCAGGCCGGGACTGTTCGACGCCCAGGGGCACGTCGACGCCCTTCGCATCCGAGACAGTCTGGGCATCAGGGTACGGGTGGAATACCGGAAGATATTCACCGAGGACCTGGGGCTGAGCGAAGAGGAGCTGGGGCGCTTCGCGCGGGAGCTGGCGCATCCCGTCACCCATACGGCCACGGTCGGCGCCGCGCCCGCGCGCCGCTTCGACCATGTCATCGAGGTCGGCTACCGGCCGGGCGTCATGGACCCGGAGGGCCGGTCGGCCAAGCTCCTGGCGGAGTACGTGCTCGGGCGCAGGTTTCCGTTCGAAAGGCGGGTGGCGGTCCAGCACCAGCGTCTCGTCCGGGGACGGCTCACCGCAGCTCAGCTGAAGAAGATCGCCGGCCTCTTTTCCAACGACACGGTCCAGAACTTCCGCATCTGGTCCTTTGACCAGTGGAAGAAAGGCATCAGGTCCTACCTGCCGACCGTGAAGGTTCCGCCGCCGGAGCCGGTCCGCCACTACGACCTGGACCTTCCCGACGCGGAATTGCTGAAGCTGAGCGCCGAGCGCGTGCTGGCGCTCGACATCGAGGAGATGCGGCGCATCCGCGAGTACTTCCTCCGGCCCGAAACGGCCGACGCCCGGCGGAAGGTCGGCCTTTCGGAGAAGGCGACGGACGTCGAGCTGGAGCACCTCGGTCAGGCCTGGTCGGAACACTGCAAGCACAAGGTCTTCAACGCCGACATCACCTATGTCGAGGGCGAGAAGCAGGAGAAGATCAGCGACGGCATCTTCAACCGGTACATCAGGACCGCCACGCTGGCCATCCAGCGGAAGAAGCCCGATTTCATCAAATCCGTCCTGTGGGACAACTCCGGCGTCATCGACCTCGACGTCGGCGCGCGCGACGACCTCTGCTTCAAGTGCGAGACCCACAACAGCCCGTCGTTCATCGAGCCCTACGGCGGGGCGATCACCGGCATCGTGGGCGTGTACCGCGACCCGATGGGCACCGGCCGAGGCTCGCAACTGACGTTCGGCGTCTGGGGCTACTGCACAGGCTCGCCGTTCTACAAGGGCGCGCTCCGGCCCCCGCTTCACCCCGACCAGCTCCTCGACGGAATTCACCGGGGCGTCCGCGACGGCGGCAACAAGCACGGCGTGCCGACCGCGATCGGCGGAACGTTCTTCGACGACAGCTACCTGGGCAAGTGCCTGGTCTACGTCGGCGCGGCGGGCAAGATACCCAAAATGGTGGACGGGAGACCAGGTTATGAAAAATGGGTCCTGCCCGGCGATCGGGTCATCGTGGCCGGCGGCCGCGTCGGCAAGGACGGCATCCACGGCGCCACGGCCTCGTCGCAGGAATACCACGAGGGCACACCGGCCGGTCACGTCCAGATCGGCGACCCGTACACGCAGAAGAACGTGCAGGAGTTCCTGCTGGAGGCGCTCGGGGAAGGCCTCATCAACTTCGCCCAGGACAGCGGAGCCGGTGGCATAGGCTCGGCGGCCGGCGAGATGGCCGCGTACAGCGGCGGCGCCCTGATCGACCTGGAACGGGACCTGTTCAAGTACGAGGGGCTGGCCCCGTGGGAGATCCTGGAATCGGAATCGCAGGAACGGATGTTCTTTGCCGTCAGCCCGGAAAAGGTCCGCCGGCTCGCCGAGATCGCCGAGAAATGGGACGTCGAGTGGCGCGACATCGGCGCCTTCACCGATTCGGGGCATTTCCATCTGAGGTACAAGGGTGAGACCGTTGCGTACCTTCACGTCGACTTCATTCACAAGGGCGTGCCGCAGAAGAGCCTGCGGGCCTCGTGGCGGACCCCGGAGGAGAGGGGCCTCATGGAGCCATCCCTGGATGCGCTGGCGCGGAAGGCTCCGGGGCGGCTGCTCCACGAGATGCTGGCGCGCGAGAACGTGGCGAGCAAGGAGTTCCTTCAGCGCGAGTACGACACGCGCGTACAGGGAAGGACGGTCATCCCGGCGTTCATCGGGGAGCGCTCGGACATCCCCAGCGACGCCTACGTCCAGAAGCTCGAATACGGACGGCCAGGCGCGGTGGCCTGCGGCATCGGCCTGAATCCCACGTTCGGGAAAGTGGACACCTACGACATGGCGATGCTCTCCGCCAACGAGGGGCTGATGCGCGTCGTGGCGGTGGGAGCCGACCCGGACCGGTCCGCCAACAACGGCAACTATTGCTGGCCCGGCGTGCTCCCGGACGAGAGCGACGAGCCCGGGTACAAGACGGCCCAGCTCGTTCGGGCGGCGAGGGCGCAATACGACTTCGCGATGGGGACGGGCGTGGCGACGATATCGGGCAAGGACAGCATGAAGATCCAGGGGAACATCCTCGACGAAAAAGGGAGGCGCCACCGCGTCTATGGCCTGCCGGCGATACAGTTCGCCACCGTCGGCCATGTCCCGGACGCAAGCGGCTGCATCACCGCCGACTTCAAGAAGGCGGGTGACTTCGTCTACCTGGTCGGGCCGAAGACGCGCGACGAGCTGGGCGGCTCGGAGCTCTACGAGAAGCTGGGGAATCCCGGGCGAAACGTCCCGAGCGTAGATGTCGCGGCGTCGATGGAGACCTACCGGGCCGTGTTCAGGGCGGCCCGGAAAGGCCAGATCGAATCGGCCAAGGTCTGCTCCAAGGGCGGGCTGGCCGTGGCCATCTCGCTGGCCTCGTTCGCCGGAGGGCTGGGCGCGAGGATCGACCTCACCCGCGTGCCGACGGACATACCGGCCGGCGACAGGCACCGCGACCTCAAGCTGCTCTATTCGGAGACGGCGTCACGCTTCGTCGTGACCGTGGCGCCGGAGAATGCGACAGCGTTCGAGAAGCTCCTGGGAAAACGCGCCGCGCGCGTCGGAGAGGTCGCTCCGAAACGGCTCGAGGTCACCGGCTCGGATGGCCGAACCCTGCTGCGCGAAGATTCCGTCCGGCTGAAGCGGAGCTGGCAGTCGACCTTCCGTCACAAGCTGCACGGCGGTGGTCCGCCATGAAACCGAGGGCCGCCGTCATCGTGGGCCACGGCATCAACTGCGACCGCGAGCTCGAAGAGGCCTTCCGCCGGGCCGGGGCCGAGGCCGAGCGCGTCCATCTCAACGACCTCCTCGACGGGAAGAAGGCCGACCGGTATCACATCCTGGCCCTGCCGGGGGGGTTTGCGTTCGGCGACGACACCTTCGCCGGGAACATCTTCGCCAAGAAGATCCTCTTCAACCCGGTGCGGGAGGCGTTCCGGCGCCATCTGGAAGGCGGCCGGCTGGTCTTCGGAGTCTGCAACGGGAACCAGATCGGCACCGTGATGAACCTCATCCCCACATTTGGCGCCGTCCTGGACGCGCCGGAGCTGGCTTACACCTACAACAGCTCCGCACGCTACGAAGACCGGGGCAACGTCCATCTGAAAGTCGAAAGCAGGAGGTCGCACTGGCTCAGGGGGCTGGAGATGCTGCACAACATCCCCGTGGGTCACGGCGAGGGGAGGTTCTACACGACGCCGCGCATCCTCCGGAGACTGCGCGCTGAGAAGCTGGTGGCGCTCAGGTACGTCCAGGAGGACGGGAGGCCGGCGCGCGGCCGGTACCCGGTCAACCCGAACGGTTCCATCGGCGACATCGCCGGGCTGGCCTCGGAGGAGGTGCTCCTCCTCATGCCGCATCCGGAACGCGCCATCGAGGCCGTAAGCCAGGACGGCTGGACGCGGCGGCGGTCTCTGCTCCGGCGGCAGGGGAAGAGCCTCCCGGATGAGGGCGACGGGATGCGCATTTTTCGAAACGGCGTGGAGTACGTTCGCCGGCACCTTCTGAAGGGATAGGAACTTCGAGTTTCCGCGGCGCTTCGGCCGATGGTCCGGACGCGTATCCTCGCGCTTCAGACCCGGGACAGGCAAGAGGTGCCATGGCGAAGGTCAGCGTGAACAGGGGCATCCTGATCGGCCTCGTGGCAGTCGCCGCGGGGTCGCTTCTCGCACTGACGTTCGTCCTGGGACGGGCGTCCGGCTCAGGCGGTCCCTCCGGACAGCCGTCAGGAGGCCAGCTTCCGGCTGGCTTGGCCGCTTCGCCCGCTTCCGGCCGGCGAGCCCTCGACCAGCCAACCGAGCCGCCTCCACCTCCGACCCCTTCGGAGATGGGGACAATGGGGTCAGCTGATACCCGTCCGGCTCTCGGCTCGGCGCCGTCCCCGGAGAACCGAATTGCTCTGCAGCCGGCTCCGGGACCGAACCCGGCGTCGACAGCCGTCGAGCGGGGGAGCGCTCCATCCGACTCGGAGCGGGCCGGTGTCGCCTCGTACTTCGAGGCGGTCGACCAGGTCGAGCCGGGGAAGATGAGCGGAAATGCGGAAGACGTCGCGGGAGAGATGGCCGCGGCCCTCGCGAAGGGGGACACGTCGGGGCTCGACAGGATGATCCAGGAGACGGAGGCGGCGAGAGAAAGGCTGGCCGCCCTCACGCCGCCCGCCTCGTGCGCCGGGCACCACCGCGAGAGCCTCGGGAGCCTCGACGATGCGCTGGAGGTGCTTCGCTCTCTGAAGTCTGCAATGGAGTCGCCCGACCCCGCCGCCGGGCTCTCGGGTGTCGCCGCGCGGGCCGCTGCCCTCCGCTCCCGCTCCGAGGCCCTTCAGAAGGAAGAGTCGGCCCTCCGCCAGCGTTACGGCCTGACGCGCTGAACCTCGCGGGGCCTTCACTTCTCCTTCAGCAGCCGGACGACGTCGCCCTCTATGGCGGTGAGATCGCCTTCTCCCTCGTGCCGGGCGCGCAGTCGTCCCTCACGGTCGATCACGAACGCCACGGG
>JBLMYG010000093.1:0-2669 GCA_050258155.1 Acidithiobacillales bacterium | reverse complement strand
CGCCGAGTCGAGACAGGCGATGGAGAACGTCCGGGAGGTTCTCGTGCGGCACGGAGCTTCGCTTCGCGACGTCGTCAAGTTCACGGTCTTCCTCGCCGACATGGGGGAGTGGGGCGCCTTCAACGACGTCTACCGCGCGTATTTTTCGGGCCGCTACCCGGCACGGAGCGCCCTCGGCGCGAGCGGCCTCGCGAAAGGGGCGCGGGTCGAGGTGGAGTGCGTTGCGTACGCGCCGGCACGAAAACCATAAGACGGTCATCACAGAAGGCTAAACTCCGGGGAGCCTTTCGAGACGTCTCGATGCGAAGAATCGGTTCGCTGAGGAGTTCGATCGCAGTCGGTGTTCTCTCTGTGGGCTGTGTCGCCGCTCTTCCGCTTCTCGCCCAGCCCGACGTCCGCGTCCTCGCGGGCGACGTCACGGACGCGCGCTTCTCGGGCGGCTACCGGACGGGTGGGCTCTCCCTGAAGGTGAAGGTCCGCGGGGACGGGATGGATGGCGTCCAGGCTCTCCGTTTCCTCCTTGCGGACGCACGGGACGATCTGGGGAACGAGCTCCTGCCAAAGAAGAAGGAGGCCCCGGAGTTCCGCGACGTCCGAGGCGACGGCGCGGAGCAGCAGCTTTCGTTCCTGAGTCCCCCGCGCGAGGCCTCGTCGTTCCGGGTGTCGGGCCAGGTGGAGCTGTTCGTTCCCGCCCGCGACCCGAACGCCGTGGTGAAGGTTCCTCAGGCGTTCGCGAGGCCGGGGAGGCCGCTTTCGTCTCCCGGCCTCGCCGCGGTGAACGTGGAGCTGACCCTTCTCCCCCGGGCGGGGCAGGCACCCGATGTCGTCAGCCTCCGCGGACGGACGGCGGACTTCGACCGGCTCCGCTCGATCCGGATCCTCCGTGCCGACGGGTCGGAGATCCGCGTTTCGAGCAGGGGCCGGGTTTCGGACGGCGTGGAGGCCGTGACGACGCTCGAGGCGGTGGAGCCGGTCCCGAAGGACGCCTCCCTCCTCTTGACGATCCTGACGGCGAAAGCGGTGCTGCCGGTGCCTTTCGCCCTGAAGGAGATTCCTCTTCCGTGAAAACGGCGCGGGAAGGACCGGCCGACGTGAGGCGCGCCTTCGCCTTGCCTCCCTTTCCGCTCCTTCTCGCGGCGCTGGCTCCCTCGTGGACTCTGGCGGCGGCAGGACCGGCGCCCCCCCCGACGCAAACATCGGTCGTCTCGATCGGCGACGTGCGGGGAGGCGATTCCTCCCGGCTGGAGATCGAGCTCGAGCTTCCCGACGTCCCGGCGTCCGACGTGGCTGCCGCGCGCCTTCGCGTCCGAAAGGCCGTCGACGACACGGGGCGCGACCTGCTCCCCGAAGAAGAGGGAAAGGGCCGCCTCGAGCCCCTGCAGCGGGAGGGAACCACGGGCCCTGACGACAAGCCGGTCCCGGCCGTCGTTCCGATGAAGCTCCGGAATCCCGCACGGAGGGCGAAATCGCTGACGGAGGTCTCGGGCGAGATCGAGCTGTACGTTCCCGGAAGGGACCCGAACGCCGTGGCGATCATCCCGGCCATCGGGACCCGAACGGGGAAGCAGCTGGAGAGCCCTGCTCTCACGGCGAGCGGCGTCCGGATCGAGATGCTGACGGAGGAGCAGCTTCAGGACGAGAAGAAACGGCAGGCCGAGAAACGGAAGGAGGATGCAAAGAAGCATGGCGTCCTCGGAGAGATGCTGGAGCCGCTCGCCTCGGCGTTCCTCCAGGCCTTCTTCACGCCGGGCCCTGGGGACGTCATCTTCTCGGTCGAGGACCCCGAAGGGCGGCTCGTACAGATGACCCTGCGTGATGCATCCGGGGTGGACCAGACGACCGGCCGGATGCAGCAGCAAGGACTTACCGTCCTTTCCAGCTCCCGGAGGGGGCCCGGCCCGGACTGGAGCCTCGAGGTGTGCCTGAAGACTCCGAAGTCCCAGGTGCTCCGCTCCTTCACGCTGAAAGGCGTGCCCCTTCCGTGAAAGGCTGAGGCGCGGCCCGCGGTTCTTTGCGGAATCCGCGGGAGAGGGCTAAGCTGAAAAAAATACGCTGCGAGGTGCCTATGCGAAACGTCCGGACGCTCCACCGCTTCGCGGGACTCTGCGCCTCTCTCGCCCTTTGCGCGGCCGCGGCTCCCCTCTTCGCCGAAGCCAACGTGCGCGTCGCCGTCGCGGAAGTCAATGACGACCGCTACACGCAGGGGCCCATGACCGGGAACCTAGAGCTCAAGCTCAAACTCTCGGGGGACGGAATGGACGGCGTCCAGGGTGTCCGGATCCTCGTGAAAACGGCCCGGGACGATCAGGGCAACCCGCTTCTGCCGAAGAAGCCCATCTCTTCCGATTTCGAGAGCCCCGAAAGCAGCCTCAGCGGGAAGGTCGATCTCGTGAATCCCGCGCGGAAGGCGTCGTCGGTCTTCGTATCCGGGACGGCGGAGCTCTTCGCTCCGAAGAGGGACCCGAACGCCGTCGTGACCGTCGAGAATGCCCTCGCAAAGCTCGACAAGCCGCTCTCGGCGAAGGGGCTGAAGGCGTCGAAGGTCCAAGTCAGCCTCCTCTCGAAGGAACGGTGGGCCGAGGAGCAGAAGAAGCAGAAGCCGAGCGACGCGGACCTCGAGAAGATGCGTGCCGAGGCGAAGAAGCAGGGAGCGAGCGATCAGGAGATCG